>JAZOSM010000159.1:0-2605 GCA_045657125.1 Eubacteriales bacterium | reverse complement strand
GTTACATTCCCAGACCCGAAGACATCGACCTGACCGATCTGGATATGGATATCGAAGTTCTCAAGTCTATTCTCACCGTTGACAAGGATGCTTGGAACGAGTATGCTGCTGACGTTGAGGAATACTTCAAGAAGTTTGACCGTCTCCCCGCAGAGCTCAAAGCTCAGCTGGAGACCTTGAAAGCAAACCTGAAGTAATTTCAAGGCAAAACAAAATCACGGAGCGAAATCGCTCCGTGATTTTTCTTTTCAAAAAAGAACGCTTGAAATCAAGCGGTCTTTTTTTTATTGTTCGTCTGCGTTGGTGCCGGTTTCCTGCTTCTTAAAGAATACAAAATACAAAACAACACCGATCAGCAAAAGTCCGTAAGCGGACAGTGCAATTCCCAAACCGTTTCCGGAAAACTTTCCTTCGGGGAATACCAATCCGTACACACCGAGAATCTCAATGGCGAGAATCAAAACAGGCGTTACGTACTTTACCATAAACATAAAGATCGGACGGAAAAATCCAAGATTCTGTCCCTCTGCTTCCATTTCGGCAACTGCTTTTTTGGAACCAATCATCCAACCGATGGCAATACAGCTGAAGAACGCGCACACAGGCATCAGAACCGTATTGGTCACCGTATCAAAGAAACTGAGCAAATCCATTCCGAATACCTTGATGGCACCTGCCTGAGACATATCCTGCCCTGCAGAAATTCCAATGGGAATGGAAATGAGAAAGCAAACCAAAGCAAGAGCAGATACCGCTTTTTTACGGGAAACACGGAACTTTTGAATCATAAACTGGCAAACAACCTCCAAAAGAGAAATGACGGAGGTCAGCGCCGCAATCGTTACCATGGCAAAGAACAAAAAGCTTACGATCTTACCTACAACACCAAGGGATTCAAATACCATGGGCAAGGTTTTGAACATCAATTTCGATCCTTGAATTTCCTCGGGCATAACACCGGCGGTAGCCTTGTAATGATACAGCGCGGGGAAAATGGCAAAGCCGGCAAGCAGTGCAACAAACGTATCGAACAAACAAATCATACCCGTGGACTTTACAATGCTGATCTCCTTACCGGTATAAGAACCGTAAACGATCATAGCACCCATGCCCAGAGAAAGGGAGTAAAACGCCTGTCCCATTGCCGCAAGGATCTGCGTACCGCCAAGTTTGGAAAAATCAGGCTTCAAATAAAATTTCAAGCCCTCCGCTACGCCTTCACCCAAACAGAGGGAGAATACAGCGGTTCCGAAAAGCAAAATAAACAGAACAGGCATCAAAACCTTCGATGCTTTTTCAATACCGCCTTTAACACCTGCCATAACGACGAAGATCGCACCGGCAATAAAAATCGCCGTAAAAATCGTTACCAAAAGTCCGTTGGATGCAAAGGCATCCATGGTTCCGTCGTTTCCGTGGAAAGAGTTCACCGCGAAGCGAACGGTATATCCACCCAAAACCGAATAATAACAAGCAATAAAGCCCGGAATCAAAATGGCAAGCACACCGAACCATCCCACCATAGGGCTGACCTTCTTAAACGCAGTTACGGGGTTTGCCTGCGCACGACGACCAATGAAAATTTCGCAGACCATGGTCACTGCGCCGATCAAAAGAACACATGCGATATATACCAGAACGAACGCCGCACCGCCGTATTCCTGCGTTTTATACGGAAATCCCCAAAGATTTCCAAGACCGACTGCCGAACCTGCCGCCGCAAGAACAAAACCAAGTCCGCTGCCAAAGGTATTTTTCTTCTTATCCATACCAAAAACCTTTCCTTTTTTCACAATAACAATGCATTTTAACACAAAAAGACGAAAAAATCAAGCAAAATTGCATTTTTAAGCAAAAAAATACCCGACCCCAAAAGAGGTCGGGTACAAAATATGCAAATTAGTGGCAGATGCAAACTTCGGTGTCCTTGTCGAACAAGTGAAGTCTGTTGATATCGAAAGCAACCTTGATGGAGTCGCCAACTTTTGCCTTGGAACGGGGAGATACTCTTGCAATGAAGTTGGTATCCTGGCTGTTCAGGTACAGGAAGATTTCCGCACCCATAAGCTCGGTTACGTCAACGTTAGCATCAATTACCCAATCAGCAAACTGAGACAGGTACATGGGCTCGTCGTGAATTGCTTCGGAACGGATACCTGCGATGATTTACTTACCAACGTACTTCTGAACTTCTTCTTCCTCTGCCTTTTCCTCGGGAAGCTTGAACTCATTGCTTTCACCGAAGGTGAAGTAAATGCCGTCCTCGCCCTTCTTCTTGATGAGCTTACCGTTGATGAAGTTCATCTGAGGAGTACCGATAAAGCCTGCAACGAACAGGTTAACGGGGAGATCGTACAGATTTTGAGGAGTATCAACCTGCTGGATGATACCGTCCTTCATAACGACGATTCTGGAAGCCATGGTCATAGCCTCGGTCTGGTCGTGGGTTACGTAGATGAAGGTGGTCTGCAGCTTCTGATGGAGCTTGGTAAGCTCGGTTCTCATGGATGCACGAAGCTTTGCGTCCAAGTTGGAGAGAGGCTCGTCGAGAAGGAATACCTTGGGTTCACGAACGATTGCACGACCCAGAGCAACACGCTGTCTC
>JAZOSM010000158.1:0-5107 GCA_045657125.1 Eubacteriales bacterium | reverse complement strand
CCAACAATTATCAACCTGCTCCCATTGAGAACGAAGATGAGCGAGAACGAGTGATAAAGTTTTTAAACAAAGAACTTCGACTGCCGTATTGATGCAAACACGGCAAAACGGTCCAAACCGAAACGGCTTGGACCGTTTTTTTGTAAAAGATACAAAAAAGACCACACAAGATTGTGTGGTCTTTTTTGATGTGGTTTTTGAAGAAAATTTATTTTAATGCGGAAAAGTCGGGGTGTCCGAAAAGGGATACATATTCGTCGCAGAGACTGCATGCAAAGGAGGACATTCTCTCAAAGCCCAGATTGCGGTAGAATTCAAAATCTGCGCGGATCTGTTTATTATCGGGGGAGAAGGGAACCAGTTTTTTTCCTGCTCTGCGGTAATAGATGGAATTATCATACCAATATTCCAGCACTTTGGAATTTTCCGTTCCGAAAAAGGCAACGATGTCTTTTACCAGCTGTAAATATTCTCCCTCGAAGGAGAAGGTTTCGGGCTTGGTGTAACGCTCGAAGGGGGCGTATTCCAAAAAGACTCCTTTTGCGGGGCGGATCTTTCCGTCAGGAACTGCAACTCCCTCGTAATAGGCGAGATAGCATACTTTTGCAGAGGGGGTTGTTTTTTGAAGCTCGGCTGCAATTTCATTCATCAGGGTCAATTGATGGTAGGCGAAATTGTGCTTTTTACACTCCTCGCAATGACAGGTAAGACGGGTGGCATCATCCAACCAAAAATAATATTCGTCGTCGCTTCCGTAAAGCTTGTTTGCCAATGTTACGGCATTTTGGCAAATGATCTTTCTCGCCTCTTTATTGGAAAAACAAAAATTTCCTTTGGGAATTCGATTTCCCTCGGCATCCATACGAAAATATTCGGGGTGTGTCTCGAAAAGGTCGCGGGGGAGAAGAAAACTCAAGGCATGAAATTCATAGCCGATTTTGATTCCTTCATTGCGAACGCGATCGATTTTTTCACGGAAAGTAGGATCGTCCAAGGTTTCCAAAAGCTTTTGCAGGGTTTCGTGAGCACCCATCCCGCCTACGGGATGCAGACTCAAGCGGTCTATTTTCAGTTCTTTGGCAAGATTGATCCAGCGATCGGTCAGTTCGTGGGGGTGGATGATCAGTTCCATAATACTACTCCTTTGATTTCTTTTTCTATCATACTACAAAAAAAGAACTCTGTCACGATTTTTTTTATTTTCATTGACGAAAAGGCGGTTTGTTTTTATAATAGAGACAGTATTTTTTTTGTAGGAGGTTACCCTATGAACTGTGTGGAAAATGCGGGCGTTCACGCGCGCGTGATCACTCCCGAGGACGGTGGGCACTATTTTTTCGGCTATTATGATCTGCAGCCTTTTGATACTACGGGCAGATTCCATCTGTGTCACAGAGCGCCCTTTGAAGATCACATTCCCGAAGCGGGTGATGTGTGCGAGCTTGGTATGATTGATTTAAAAGAGGGCGGCTTTATCAAATTTGCTGAGACCACTGCCTGGAATTTTCAGCAAGGGGCACTTTTGCAATGGTACGGGGACGACGATCACGTAATTTATAACGTTCGCCGTGACGAGGGCTTTCAGGCTTGCGTGCAAAATATCCGCAGCGGTGAAAAGCGCTATTTGCCCCGCGCTTATGCCTGTCTTTCTGCCGACTGTAAAAAGGCGCTTTGCATCAATTTCTCCCGCATGTTCGATTTTCGACCCGGTTACGGCTATGCGGGAATCGTTGATCCTTGGCGGGAGGAGAAAGCCCCCGAGGAGGACGGCGTGTTCCTGATGGATACGGAAAGCGGTGAAACCAAACTCATTTGTTCTCTGAAAGATTTAAAGAATTTTCATTACGAATTGCCTTGCTCCGAGGGAAAGCTTTTGATCAATCACATTACGTTTTCTCCCTCAGGTAAGCGCTTTGTAATGCTTTTGAGAAATTTCAAGGACGCAGATGCAGGAGTGAAGTGGAAAACCCAGCTGCTCACCGCCGACCTTGAGGGAAATCCCTTCCTTTTAGCACCCTTTAGTTATCAGTCCCACTACCATTGGAAAAATGACAGAGAACTCGTTATGTACGGCGGAAATTTATCCAATGATCGGGCAGACGGCGCACTGTGGCTTTTTACCGACGGTACTTACGGCGGAACGCGGCTTCCCGAGCCAAATCCTAACAAGGACGTGCATTGCTTGTATTCTCCCAATCGCAGATATATTTCCGGTGACGATTATCCCAAGGAAGATGAATACCGTACTCTGCATTTGATTGATACCCTTACCGATAGCGACATTATTTTGGGCAGGTACCATTCCTTCATCAGTGACGATACCAATCGTGACCGCCGTTGTGACCTGCACGCGCGTTTTGACCGCAGTGGCAGAATGATGAGCTTTGACAGCATTCATACAGGTCATCGAACGGTGTGTTTGCTGGATCTTTCAGAGCTTGACTCTTACCAATATTAAAAAAAGAAAACCTCCATCGGAGGTTTTCTTTTTTTATCTTACAGACCTGTTTTTGCCAAAATGGCATTGTGAAGACGGTCAAAGCGTTCCTGCGCTTCGGCTTTATCCTTGCCGCGGATGCAATAGTAAAATTTGATTTTGGGCTCGGTACCGGAGGGACGGGCGGCAATCCACGAGCCGTCTTTAAAGCAGAATTTCAATGCGTTGGAGGGGGGGAATCCGTCGATTCCTGCGGAGTAGTCTGCGATTTCGGCATCTGCAATGAAATTGGGATCGGCGCGAAGCTCTGTCATAATCTCGGCAATGCGTTCAATGCCTGCTTTTCCTTGCAGGGAGAATGCTTTCACGGTATCTAAATAATAGCCGTATTCGTCATACAGTGCGTTCAAAGCATCAATCAGGGTCATATTCCGGGCTTTATAAAATGCTGCCATTTCCGCAACCAGCATTGCCGCTACCACCGCATCCTTATCGCGGGCGTGGGTGCCGATCAGATAGCCGTAGCTTTCCTCATAGCCGATCAGGAAATGATGGGCATCGGCTTTGTTCTCGGCGATTTCCTGTTCCATTGCCGTGATGGCGTTTCCGATGAAGCGGAAGCCCGTCAGCACTTTTTTCGCGCAGCAGCCGTGCTTTTCGGCAATTTTCATACCCATTTCGCTGGTTACGATACTTGCAACGACCGTGGGGCAAGTGCCGAGCACGGTTCTGTTTTTCAAAAGAAAGTCTACCAAAAGTGCACCGATCTGGTTGCCTGTCAAAAGATTCATTTTGCCGTCGTGGCGTACGGCAGTACCGACACGATCTGCGTCAGGGTCGGAGCCAATGACCAAATCCGCACCGATTTTTTCCGCAAGGTCGATGCTCATTTGCAAAGCCCATTGTTCTTCGGGGTTGGGACTTTTAACTGTGGGGAAATTGCCGTCGGGAGAGGTTTGTTCCTCTACGACCCAAACTTGCTCAAAGCCGTCTTTTTTCAAAACGCTTGTAATGGGGCGCAGTCCCGTACCGTGAATGGGGGAGTAAACGATTTTCAGATCTTTTTTCGCCTGTGCATCCTTGAAGGTTGCTTGCTTGAGAACGGCTTGTTCAAACGCGGCGAGGGTTTCATCACCGATCATGGTCAAGAGGTCAGGATTTCCCTCGGTAGGAATCTGAGCCCAGTCGGTAATGCTGTCGATAACTTCAAGCACTGCATCAGCGGCGTCCGGACCCAACTGACAACCGGTTTCGTCGTATGCCTTGTAGCCGTTATATGCAGATGGGTTGTGACTTGCGGTAACGACCACACCTGCACAGCAACCGAAAAAGCGCACGGCAAAGGAAAGTACGGGGGTGGGGACGGGGGCGTCAAAAAGACGGGTGGGGATTCCCTGTGAGGTGAAAACGTCTGCGGCGCTTTTGGCAAGGAGGGTGGAATTGTTTCTGGTATCACAAGCGATGACTACACCGCGCTTTGCGGCATCGGGGAAAGTTTTCTTTAAGGAGATGGCAAGACCGAGACTTGCTTTGCCTACGGTGTAGCGGTTGATGCGGTTGGTACCTGCACCCATAATACCGCGAAGTCCCGCTGTGCCGAATTCGAGATCTTTGTAAAAACGCTCCTCGATTTCCTTTTCGTCGGTCAGCGCACGAAGTTCATTTTTTGTATTTTCATCAAAATAGGGGTTGTTAATCCATTCTTGATATTTTAATTTGTAATCCATACCTTGTCCTCCGAATATTGATAAAACTATTATACCCCGCTTTGCGCCTGCGGTCAACGGGAAAGTGATAAAAAGAAGTCGAAAACGGAGAAATGCATGGCTATTGACAAAAACACATTTCTTTTGTATAATAGGGCGAAAAATATGAAAGGGGATGATCGTACTACATTATGGATACGGACAGTCATAGTTCCACGCGAAACGAAAAACTTTCCATACAAATGAAAATTTCAGAATTGATTGATCTTCGGCGTCGCCTATCCTATTATATTCGTGGATAGGTTATGCCTTTTTTGTTTGCAATTTTTAATTTTGACATTTTGATCAATGGAAAGGAAAAAATAGAATGAATTACATAGGACCTTTATTATTACAAATTGCCCTGATTATGCTCAATGCTGTTTTTGCCATGGCGGAAATCGCCGTAATCAGTATGGGCGAAGCAAAGCTTTCCAAGCTGCAGTCGGAGGGCAACGGAAAAGCAGGAAAACTTTTGAAGCTGAAAAGTGACCCTGCAAAATTTCTCGCTACCATTCAGGTAGCCATTACTCTGTCGGGCTTTCTCGGCTCCGCTTTTGCCGCCGAGAACTTTGCCGAGCCCGTTTCAAATTTGCTTTTGCGCTTCTTGCCCGAAGACGTTCGCGAGGGCGTAGCAGTCGTTATCATCACCTTGCTTTTGTCGTATTTCTCATTGATTTTCGGCGAGCTGGTTCCCAAGCGCCTTGCTATGAGAAAGACCGAAGGGGTTTCTTTGGGACTTTCGGGAATCGTGTATTTCGTATCAAAGGTTTTTGCCCCCATCGTATGG
Organism: Eubacteriales bacterium; assembly: GCA_045657125.1. Taxonomy (GTDB): domain Bacteria; phylum Bacillota; class Clostridia; order Oscillospirales; family SIG627; genus RGIG5579. The sequence goes on along the minus strand of JAZOSM010000158.1, from coordinate 135 downwards.
TTTTTAACCATTTCCACCAATGCTGTTCTTCGTTTGATGGGAATTGACCCCAACGCGGACGACGAGGAGGTCAGCGAGGAAGATATTCGTATGATGGCGGAAGTCAGCGCCGAAAAAGTCGGATCGTAGCCATGT
>JAZOSM010000157.1:0-4143 GCA_045657125.1 Eubacteriales bacterium | reverse complement strand
CGAAGGATTGCGTATACGTTTTTTCCCCATCGCTGAAGGTTACGTTATCGATCTCCATCTCGCCGTCCTCGCAACGCCAAACCAAAAAGCGGGTGCTTGGATTGACCGTGCCGTAAACGGCGTCACTGCGGGATCCCTGTGCGATCACGTTTCCGTCCGCCGCAACGGTGGAGATAACAACTTTTTCCGAAGGTCTCCATTCAAACGTACAGTGATAGGTCTTATTCAGCACGTAGGTGGATTTGTCGTTCGTCCATCCGCCCTTGGGAAGAGAATCGGTCTTGTCACCGGCACGGATGCCGATCTGGCCCGAATAGTTGCCGCTTCGGAATTCGATCTGGTTGTAATATCCCGCAACCGCAAAATAAAGTTCTCGGTTCCAGGTACGCGTAGCCCCCAGCGGTTGATCGTCGCCGAAATCGGTAACCTTTACGTCAAAGGTTATCTTGTACGTTTTTGAAGCATCAAATTCCGAAAAGCCGTCAAGATTTTGCCAGTTGAAGCGAATCCCGTCGCCCTCGGAAAATTTCAAAACACCACCCAACGGAACAGGCGCGGTACTGTCAGCCGAGCCCTTGTCATTCCCGTCCTTAGGCGTTAAATATTCCCTTTCCCAAGCGTTGTTTCCGCCGTAAAGCCCCGATGAGCCGAAAGCCTTGTAATCAAAGGAATCAAAAAACATTTCCTTTGTCCCCTCCGCTTCCGAGGAGATCGACCCAACTCCAAATGCCTGAGCACATACAAGCAAGCAAAGAATTGCCGCTAGGATCTTCTTCATAATAAGCCCTCCACAGTATTGATCATACCTTATTTTTAAGAAGTTTAACACACCAATGTTGACAAAGCAAGCCGAATAGTGTATATATTATAGCAAGAAGTTGACTTTTTGGTTTTGGAGGGAGCCTACCATGGCAATCAAAAAAGAAGGACGTTTCACTTCCGACAGCCTCGCATTTGAATTTCACAGCTATACGCAGCGTCAAAGCAGAGCCATACGGCAATTTCACAAGAATTACGAATTTATTACGCCCCTTGAGGGAAATTGCGTCTGTACGGTAAACGAGCATCGTTACCGGCTTTCCGTGGGCGAATGCATCCTTTTGTTCCCTTTTCAGCCACACGAGCTGGTGCTTGCCCCCGACGCCTCCGCACAGCGAATCATATTCAACGACCACCTCATTCTCACCGTTGCACAATCCGTCGAGGGCATGATCCCAAGAGATCCTGTTTTTCGCCCCAAGGAGGAGGTTCTCGCTTTCGGGCTAAAAATGCTCTTTGACACCTTCGGGGAAAACAGCCTCCCCATATCCAGAATAGCTCCGTTTGAAGACCGCATGAGGATCAAAGGGCTTTTATATATGCTGTTGGGTGACTTTCTCGCCTCCACAACGCTCATCACCGCTCCCAAAGTCGATATGGCGGCAATGGACGTGGCTCTTTATATAGCAGAAAACTTCCAAAACAACATTTCGCTGAAAGAAATCGCCGCGGAAAAGGGATATAATTATCAATATCTCTCCCGCACCTTCAACAGGCATATGCATATGAATTTTAAAAAGATGCTTAACTTTTACCGCATCCACCAGGCGTTCGCCATGCTGCAGGATACCGACCTTCCCATTTCCCGCATCGCTTTTGAATGCGGCTTCAAAAGCATCCGTTCCTTCAACCAGGTCTGCCACGACGTGTTTGACAAAAAGCCTACGGAAATAAGAAATATGCGAAGGATATAAAGCTGCCTGCAGCGTAGATCCCAAGGCGAACAGCGCTCCGGGAAGCGGCAGAGCTTTCGGTAGCAGGGGTGAACCCGTCGCCCCGCCCGTGCGGACGGAATGACAGAAGGCGAGGGCTAACAGCATGGCAAGACTCTTGAGTCCTTTCATTTGGTTTTACCTCTTTCGTAAAAATACAAACACCCGAAAAATGGATCTCTACGAGGCACTTTCCGGGCGGTTTTGATGAATTCTATTGTAGCACAAAAGAAATCCGTTGCCAAGGGCGGGAAAAGGAAAAAGAACAACGCAGTCTCCCGCGCGGGAGACTCCGTTTTTTCGTTATTCCGAAACGGTTCCTGCGTGGATCCGCATGACCGTTCCGTTTTCAAAAAAGCGGAAGAAATAATAGGTGTCGCCGATGACGTACATAGCAAGGGTGCCGTAGCTTTTCTCGCTTTCCGTTTCCAGCAGGTAGCAGCCCTTTTGGCTGTTGATCTGCGCCAGCACCTCAATATAGTTTTCCTCCTGATAGTACATTGAAGAAAGTCCCGTTCCGTAGTCGAGGACGAAATCCTCCACGTAGGTAACTTGATCGTACAGGATGTCGTTCAGATAATACTGCCCGTTCTCGATCCGCACGTCCATACCATACACCCAGGACAGACCGCAGTCCTGCAAAAAGGGCTCTGCACGGAATTCCATCACTTCCCCCACGTCGGGGGAAATATAACCGCCCATTTCGATCTTGATGCGAACGCCCTCCCGGGAGGCGGCTTCCGCCCATGCAGTTGCGGCGGCGTGATCCTTTTCCAGAACCGTGATGACAATCTGTCCATCCACGCTGTCCACGTACCAGGAGGTCACCTCGCAGCCAAGGGCTATCAGCTCCTCCGCCCCGCGGTCCGCATAGTCCTGCAAAACGCTCAAGGAAAGCTCCTCATCCAGGAAAACCACCACGTCCTTATAGTGATCAAGTCGCTGGGACAGCGTTTTCCGCACCTCCTCAGAGGGGGAAACCAGCTTCACGTACAGCAAGCCGTTCTCGATATAGCACCCGCCGAACCAATCGGGATACTCCGTGACGTACCCTTGAACGAAGAAATAGGACATCAGCTGATTCTGAGCTTCCACCGCCTGCTTTTGATCCCCAAACAGGGTGGTCAGGTTGGTGATCTCCAGATCGTATCCCTGCCGATCAGCGTGATAGGTCACCATCACGGCGATGGTCTCCACGATCTGACGGCTTTCCTTGTCTACGATCTGGATCAACAGCTCCGTGGGCTCGGTAAACCATCCCAAAACGGAATATGTCCACGGGATCGAATCATCCTTGTGGATCAGGTAGGCCACCATCACGTGCTCGTCCTTCCCCTGGGCCAATTTGCCGTTATAGGAAATAGTGATGTCAAAGCGCTGATAAAGCACTTCGTTGTTTTTCAGATCCGTGGGGCGCACCTCAAAGTTAAACAGCGGCATATCCACGCCGAATATGTTTTCTTTAGAGGCGGAGGAATTGAAGCAGCTGCTGTGCACCCCCAATTCCGTCACTTCCCCATCGGCAGCCATAGCGGTGATGGTAAAATAGGACGTGACGCGGTCGCCCTTCTCCGCAGGTGTCTCGGGAGATTGATGCCACCGCCACAAAACACCGCCCACGGCAAGCAACGTAAAGCAAGCCGCCGCGGCCACCCATTTGATCCATTTATGCGGTTTTTTCGCTATCTTCTCCCCGGGCGCCGCCTTGGCGATCAGATCGGCATCCAGTCCGCCCAGCTCTCTCAAAATGTTTTCTCCGGTCATACGTCAAAGCCCTCCTTGCTCAAAAACTCCTTGAGTTTTCTTCTGGTGCGCAACAAAAGAACGGTAAGACTGCTTTCTTTCATTGCATACTCTTTGGCTATTTCCGATATAGAGCTTGCGTACCAATAGCGGCGCACGAAGATCCGCCCCGTTTTATCGGGCAAGGATCGGACAAATCTGTTCAGTGCATCCCGCAAAGCCACGCTTTCTCCGATATCGGCACCGCCCGAACGGTCGGGAATACACTCCGACAGCTCAGCCAAAAGCACCCCTACTTCCCCGCCCCGCTTCTGTGCCGTCTGTGCTTCATAGCGGTTGAGAGAAAGCTGTCGGCAAACGGTGCCGACATAAGGCTTTAATTGGTCGGGACGGTTCGGGGGAATCGTGTTCCAGGTTTTCAGATAGGTATCGTTTACGATCTCCTTGGCATCCTCGTCGTTTTGCAGGATGCGGAACGCAATGTACCGACAATACCGTCCGTATTTCTTTTCCGTTTCCGCAATGGCGGCTTCGGAACGCGCCCAATACAGATCTACGATCTGCTCATCTTCCATAGCCCATTCTCCTTTCGTGTTGATTTGAGAGGCCTTTCACCCTAACAAACAGGAAACGTACGGGACACACTACA
>JAZOSM010000156.1:0-5780 GCA_045657125.1 Eubacteriales bacterium | reverse complement strand
ATGGCGGTGGGACCCGTTGCGATGATTTTTCCGCCTACGGCAAGGTACTGCTTCATCTTTTTCTGCTCCTCCTCGGTCAGCTTTGCTACGGAGGAAAGGAGAATGACGGGGTATTTTGATGCGTTTTCGGGGAAGGAAAAGACGGTGTGGGGGCAAATGCCGTCGGAGAACAGCAGGTGCAGGGCTTCTTCGTAATCCTTGCAATAGCCCTTTTTCAGGTTTCCGAACATGGTGTGGTTGCGGGTTTCATCGGAGAAATAAACGCCAAGCTGTCCTGCGGTTTCCCCTTGGAACAGTTCGGGATGCTTTGCCTCAAAGCCGTATGCTTCGCCTACGATATCTTCTTCACAGGGGAGGGTATCGGTAATGTGTCGGGGCAGACCGAGACGGGTTTTCAGTGTGCCGATCCAGGGATCTGCATCCAAAAGCTTACAAAGTGCCCAGGCATGGTTTGCCGAGGCGGTGCTGTGGGCGAAGGCGGTACAGAAGGCGCGGGTATTTGCTTCCCAAGCGGCAGCCTGATGGTGGGAGGAGTGTGCAACGCGCTGGGGAATGGGAGAATTTCCTGTCAGAGGGTCGTTTTTGTAGGGGGGCGTGTTGCCCACGAGCTCCATGTTGATATAATTCCAACCGCGGGAGAGCACCCTTGCATCGCAAGCGTTCATCAGAGCACCGGGAGATGCGGAAGCGGCGCCGCAACCGGTGAGCATAAATCCCTCGGGCAAGGTGGCGGCAAGATCCTCGTAGAATTTGCCCATGGTGTCGTAGCGCAGATCCAGCCAATGGATCCATGCAGGATTGTCCCAGTTGCCCCAAAAGCTGTTGTCCTCTACGGGGGGCAGATCGATTCCTGCTCTTTTTTGAAGCTCTGCGCGGCAATGCTCGCAGGCGCAGGCGTTGTAGCCGTAGAAATATCTGCCGTCGTCGGCGGAAAGTCCGTCGATGCCCGTTTCGGAAATCAGGTAGGCGGCGTATTCGCGGTAAGCCTGACTGTACTCGGGATTGCGGGGGCAAAAGCCCTCGGCGGTGTACTGGGGATGCCAAAGGGGTTTTCTTGTAGTAACGTCGATCATTCGCCAATCGTTAAGCTTTTTGCCGCGCCAGGTCCAGTCTGCCGCTGCCTCAAAGGTGGGGCTCAAGGGCAGATGGGGCTGACTGTCTTCCATTACGTGGCGCATTTGGGCTCTCGTGGTATAGCGGTGCACCAAAGAAACGGAGTGGTGGTCGAAAAGCTTGATGCCGTAGCTGTGAAGCTCCTCGGCTACGGTGGCGATATAATCGTGCAGAAGCGGGAAGAAAGGAAGCCAGTCCCAACGGAAATGTGCGCCGAAAAGCATAGCGGCGGATACGTTTGCCTCGGCGTATGCCGCGGCACGGCGACGAACTTTATCTCGGTTGTCGGGGTCGGGCCATTGCAGGTCGGGCAGGTGATACCACCAAGTGGCAATGCGATGGGAATCCATTTTCATAAAGCCTCCTTGAAAGAGCGTTTCTTTGAAATGATTATACACAAAAAAGCGGGGGAATGCAATCAAATCGGAGTAGAATCTTGTGCTTTTATAAAAAAGCAAGGAAAATTTGGGGCGGATGTTGAATTTTTACCCGATTTATGGTATAACAAAGCCAACATCAAACATTTTTTGGAGATCTTATGTGGGAAACCTTGACGAGATTTGAACTTTCTTTTTTGCACACCCTGCAGGACTCGGCTACCGAGGCGGGGGATTATATTTGGACTGCGATCACCTCTTTCGGTGAATCGGGGATTTTTTGGATCGTCCTTTCTCTTGCGCTGATGATTTTTCCCAAAACGCGCAAGGCGGGCTTTACCATGGGACTTGCCCTTTTGATCGGCGTGATCGTGGGAAACGGCGTTTTGAAAAACGTGATTGCCCGTCCACGTCCCTACGACTTTGATCCCACGCTGATGCATCGTTTGGCTTGGGGCGAAATGACCACGGACTATTCCTTCCCGTCGGGGCACACTTTGGCTTCCTTCGAGGCTTCCGTAGGACTTTGGCTACATCACAAAAAGTGGGGCATCGCCGCTTTGATCCTGGCGTTTTTCGTTTGTATTTCCCGATTGTTTCTTTTGGTTCATTACCCCAGCGACGTTTTGGTGGGAGCAATTTTGGGAACCCTGTTTGCAGTTCTTTCCGCGAAGATCGTAGATCTTCTTTGGAAAAAGTTTGAGAAAAAAGCATAAAGCAAAAGAGTTTCGCATTACGCGAAACTCTTTTTTTGTTTTCATATTCATGATTCGGCAGGGGTTTCTTCTGCCTGTTCGGGAGCGCGATTTGCCAGTTCCTTTTCGTTCAGGGCGTCCCGGAGCATACGGTAGACTGCCGCAACCAAGGGCACGCTGAGGAACATACCGGGGATTCCTGCGATACCGCCGCCCACGGTGACTGCCGCCAGCACCCAAATGCCGGGCAGACCCAAGGAGGAGCCAACCACACGGGGGTAGATCAGATTTCCTTCAAGCTGTTGCAGGATCAGAAGGAAAATCAGGAAGATCAACGCTTTTACGGGGGATTCCGCCAGGATCATAAAAGCACCGACTGCGGCGCCGATGTAAGCGCCTGCGATGGGAATCAGCGCGGTGAAAGCAATGAGGGTGCTGATCATTGCCGCATAGGGCAAACGCAGAATCATCATACCGATGCCGCAAAGGAAGCCCAAAATGACCGCTTCCGTGCACTGACCGATGAGATATTTGCGGAAGGATACGTTGATGTTATACACAACGTAGAGAATTTTCTTGTAGAGAGAGAAGGAGAGAAAATTGCAACAAAGACGGGTTGCTTGGAATTTGAGCCGTTCCTTGCACATAAGCAAATAAATGGAGAAAATAAAACTCAAAAAGGCGGTGATGATACCGGAAACAACCCCTTGCAGCGTTTGAATGATAATGCTCACCACGTCCGAAACACCGGAGGTTACCACGTCTACCAGCTGTTGTACGCGGCTTTTCCAATCAATTGCTTCCAGCGCGGCGAGAACCTCGTCGGAAAGCAGATCGTACTTGTCAAAAAAGGCGATGCATTTGTTGATGGCGGCGGGGAACATTCCCACCAGCATACGAATACAATCAATCAACTGCGGAATGATCAATCCGATGACCAAGGTCACTACTGCAAGAAAAGAGAAATATGCCAAGGTCATACAAAGAGGGCGCTTTACGGTAAGGGCGAATTTATTCTTTGCCTTACCGAAAAACCATCGCTCGTACGCAGACATCACGATATTCACCACGTAAGCGATCAAAAGACCGATGGTCAGGGGCATGGAACACTTCAGAAGCTTGGAAAAAAGGGTTCCGATGAAGGGCCAATAGTGAATGGCAAGGTACAGGAGAAAGCCGCACAGGGCAAAGGTTAAACCGATTTTGAGGGGGCTTTTTTTCATTTATTCCTTGATTCCTTTCATAGTCAGACTGATCTTTTTCCGTTTCAGATCTACGCCGAGAACGGCTACCTTAACGGCGTCTCCCACGCTGACTACCTGAGAGGGATGCTTGACAAAACGGTCGGAAAGCTGGGAAATGTGTACCAAGCCGTCCTGATGTACGCCGATGTCCACGAAGGCGCCGAAGTCGCACACGTTACGCACCACACCGTGATATACCTGACCTTCCTTCAAATCCTCCATGCCCAATACGTCGTCACGGAGAATGGGCTGTGCAAAATCGTCACGCATATCTCTGCCGGGCTTTTCCAGCTCGCGGATGATGTCGTCCAAAGTGATTTTTCCGATGCCGAGCTCTGCCGCCAAAGCATTTCTGCCCACGGCGTCGCATTTTTCACCAAGACCTGCAAAGCCGTCTGCGGTAAGTTTTTTGGGATCGTGGTCGAATTTCTTCAGCAAAGCCTTTGCCGCGTCGTAGCTTTCGGGGTGAACGCCCGTATTATCCAGAGGCTCCTTGCCACCGGGAACGCGGAGAAATCCTGCGCACTGCTCAAATGCTTTTGCACCGATTTTCGGTACTTTTTTCACCTGACTGCGGCTTTCAAAAGCACCGTTTTCCTCACGGTACGCCACGATGTTCTTTGCCGCCGCCTTGCCGATGCCTGCCACGTAAGACAGGAGCATATAGGAGGCGGTGTTCAAGTCTACACCCACGCGGTTTACGCAGTTTTCCACTACGCCGCCAAGCGCCTCGGAAAGGCGGGCGGGCTTCAGGTCGTGCTGATACTGACCCACACCGATGCTTCTGGGCTCGATTTTAACAAGCTCTGCCAAGGGGTCCTGCAAACGTCTTGCAATGGAAACCGCACTGCGGAGGGTTACGTCAAAATCGGGAAATTCTTCCGCGCCCAAGGGGGATGCGGAGTAAACCGATGCGCCTGATTCGGAAACCATGGTGTATTTAACGGGAAGCGCGTTTCTCTTGATGACGCCTGCAATGAAGATCTCGCTTTCCTTGGAGGCGGTTCCGTTTCCGATGGCTACGGTGTCTACGCCCCATTTGCGAATCAGAGAAAGAACCTTTTTCTCGGCTTCCTCGGTTTTTTCCAAGGGCTTGGTGGGATAAATAACTCCCGTATCCAAAACTCTGCCCGTAGGATCTACCACCGCCAGCTTACAGCCTGTGCGGTAGCCGGGGTCGTAGCCAAGAACGGTTTTTCCCTTGATGGGAGGGCAGAGCAGGAGATTTTTCAGATTTTCAGAGAAAAGAACCAAAGCTTTTTCTCCTGCGTCGTCGGTAAGCGCGGTGCGGATTTCACGCTCGAGCGAGGGAAAGATCAGTCTGTGGTAGCTGTCGTCCACCGCTTTTTCCATCCATACGGCGTAGGTGGAGGCAGGATCTACCAAGCGGTTTTGCAGGAAGGAAAGGGGGACGTAGTCGCCCATTTCCAAGGTAACCTTCAAAACTTCTTCTTTTTCGCCGCGGTTTGCCGCAAGAATACGGTGAGAGGGGATGGCGTGAATTTCCTGAGAGAAGTTCTCGTACATGGAGTAAACGCCGATCTCCGCGCCCTCGATGGCACTTGTGACAAATTTTCCTTCTTTGGTCATCATACGGCGCAGTTCGCCGCGGAACTCGGCATTGTCGGAAATATCCTCCGCGATGATGTCCATGGCGCCCGCCAAGGCGTCCTCTACGGTCAGAACACCCTTTTCTTCCAAATGGATGTAGCAGGCTCTGTCGCAAGCTCTGCCGCAAATGGAGGTACGGTAATAGTGCTTTGCGGGGGGATAGAAATAAATGCTATCAAGAATCTCGCGAGCCCCCTCGTTATCAAACTCTGCCGTACCGCGAATAATATCCATACGGTTGTCAAAGTCCGTAAAGGCATCCGGAGGCATAAAGGGGTTCTTGCTTCCGCATGCGCCGTTGTAGTACACGGCACAGCGCCAAGAATCCACCGCACCGTCAGCGGCAATCGCCTTTCCGGGGCAAGCCTTGATGCACTCGTCACAGCCGTCGCACAGAGAGGGCGCCAGCATGGCGTCGGGCTCGATCTCCGCATCGGTCAAAACGAAGCAGTAACGGACAAAGGGACCAAACTCACGGGTCAGAAGGCTTCCGATCTTGCTTCTCTCGCCAAGTCCGCACTTCACGGCGGCATCCAGAAAATCCATCTGGTTTTCCGCCGTTACACCGCGTACCACGTCGGTGTAGTCCACCTCGGGGTTGGTGACGGCAGCATCGTTCACGATGAGCTGATTGCGTCTTTGGGGAATCGCCTCGTAGCCCTCCTCCTCAACGAGATTGGCAACGTTGATCAGCGCCAAGGGCATCACCGTTTCTTCCAGGTTTTCGACACCCATGGTGG
>JAZOSM010000155.1:0-4495 GCA_045657125.1 Eubacteriales bacterium | reverse complement strand
GCGCTGGGCGATATCGTGTATCCCACCGTCATTCGGGATGAATATGCGGGAGAGGATGCAAGCGGAGCCGTCATCGGTAGCCGCCACGTATACGAGGGCGGCGGAAAATTTGCCGATTACACCCTTTACGACCGTGAAAAGCTTCGCTGCGGAAACGTGGTGAACGGTCCTGCCATCATCGAACAGATGGACAGCACCACCATCGTCCTGCCCGGTCAAAAGGCAACGGTGGATACGTATTTGAATATGATGATCGAGCGCAAATAAGAAAGGAGGTACTTTCGGTGAAAGAAATCAATTCCATAACCTTGGAGATCATTTCAAACGGCATTACGTCGATTGCAGAGCAGATGGGTGTGATCCTGGCGAAAACCGGCTACAGCACCAACATCAAGGAACGAAAGGACCTTTCCGTGGCGGTTTTCAGTCCCGAGGGCAAGCTCCTTTCTCTGGCACAGCATATTCCGCTGCACTTCAGTTCTCTGTCGGGAGCGGTAGAGGTTCTGACGAAAAAATATAATGCCGATCAGCTTTGCGACGGCGACGTTTTTATTGCCAACGATCCCTATACCGGCGGCGGTTCGCACCTGCCGGATCTGGTTTTGCTCAAGCCCGTGTTCTATCACGGAAAGCTGGTTGCCTTTATGGTCAACACCGGTCACCACGCCGACAAAAGCCGAAAGGGTCCCACCATCTACGACGAGGGCCTTCGCATTCCTTTGGTGAAGCTGTACAGCAAAGGGGAATTGGTTCAGGACGTGATGGATCTGATCATGCTGAATTTTCAGATGAAATACGAGCGGCAGGGAGACCTGAACGCCCAGATGATCACAAACCAATTCGGCGCGGATAAGCTTGCCGAGCTGATCGATAAGATCGGCTTGGATACCTACGAGGAGTTCTGCAAAAAGTGGCTGGAATACGGTGAGAAGAAGGCGCGCATTGCCATTGCCGAGCTTCCCGTCGGCTCGTACGAATTCGAAGACTATATGGACGACGACGGTGCAGGCGGAGGAAGAGTGCTCATCAAGACCTGCGTCACCGTCAAGGGCGACCGCATCCTTTTTGATTTTACCGGGACCGATCCCCAAAACAAGGGACCCCACAACTGCGTGCCCTGCGCCTTGAAGGCCACGGTTTATTACGCGATGATGTCCATTCTGGACAACACCATTCCCGCAAACTCCGGCTTTTTCGACAGCATTGAGATCAAAGCCGAGCCGGGAAGCTTTGTGTGGGCAAAGGAGCCTGCTCCCACCTCCGACCGTGAAACCACCACCCAGCGCATTGCCGATATTATTTTCGGCGCCTTTGCAAAAATGGATCCCACCCGCGTGACCGCGGCAGGAAACGGAGCAATGAGCTACTTTTTCTTTTCGGGAACCGACAAGCGCAACGGAAACCCCTACGTTTACGTGGAGACCATCGGCGGCGGCAGCGGTGCCCGCTATAATAAGGACGGTATGGACGCCGTTCACGTGCACATGACCAATACCTCCAATCTGCCCGTAGAGGCGCTGGAAATGGAATACCCCCTCATGGTGGAGGAATACGCTTTGTCCGAAAACAGCTGCGGAGCAGGGGAATACCGCGGCGGACTCGGCATCGTCCGCACCATCCGCGTCACCGAGGACAGCGCCGATTCCGTTCTCGTTTCCGCTGCCACGGAACGTTCCGTCAGCCATCCATGGGGACTCTGCGGCGGCGGAGAGGGCGGCAATGCAAGCATTGAGATCATTCGCGACGGCGAAGTGTTCCTTTCCAATCCAAAGCCACGTAACGTTGCCCTGGAAACGGGAGACGAGGTGAAAATGGTCACCGCAGGAGCGGGCGGCTACGGCGATGTCCAAAAGAGAGATCCTGCAATTCTTCGCCGAGAACTAGAGGAAGGAATCATCGACGAGGCCTGGCTGAAGCAGGCAGGCGTTATGCTGTAAAACAAAAAAAAGAAGCCCGGAGGGCTTCTTTTTTTTGTTTTGTTTACCGTAAAGGAAATCGCTTCTTGGAATGATCGGGGTCGGTGCTTGGCGGGAATTTTACCTTCTCCGTTGTGAATGGGAGATTTTTATCGGGATCGAAGTAGGTGAAATTTTCCTCCTCGGCAGGCCCCTTGTTTTCATCGGTTTCATTTCCTTTTGCTTCGAAGCAGGCGGTGAAAAGCAAAGAGAGACAAAAAAGTATGGCAAGGATCAAAACATACCGTGCTTTTTTCATAGCCGTGTTCGCCATCAATAGAAGTTGGTTCCTTGCATTTTTGCGTTGATCTGCTTGAAGGTGTTGGTCATCAGGTAATGATCGTAGTAGCGCTCGATCTCAAATTCGTGCTTTCCGAATTCATCGGCAAACTTCTGTGTCAAAGCCGCCGCCTTATAGTTCTGACCTGCAGCTTTCGCCTTCATGACCTCACAGAAGTAATCGCAGTATTCTGCGTGAAGCTCCAGCAGACGCCAGGAAACGGTCTGAGGACGGGTGGGCTTGGGATGAGGCTGATTGGCAGCCAGGACTCGCTCTTCCTCGGCAAGATCGTGCACGGCATCCAGGCGGGGAACGCGGGCGGGATCGTAGTACTTGGAAACGTTGTTGTCGATGCTCTTCTTGGCGGAAACGTAACCGTAATCAAAGGTGTTGCTGATACGCTCCAGAAGATCGTACGCCTTTTCCCAGTTTTCTCCGTAAATATGGGAGAAATAGTCTTCCTTCAGCTCGTCCCAGGTGATACTGCGATTCAGCAGGGTCTCTGCGTAAACGTAAATGCCAAAGCCGTTGGGCCAGAAGCTTCTCTGGGAGCCGTCTTCTACGAAGCCGTCCAGGCCGCAGAAGCGCAGACCTTGAATGTCCTCGTAGATTCTGCGCGCCATATAAATGCCGCCTGGATCTCTCATCTGACGGGTCCAGAAATGGTATTCGTAGGAGAAGGCGGGACCCTTCCACACCTCCTGCCACTGACGGAACAGAGCCATGCTCTCTTCAGCGGTTCGAGGGGTCTCCCAGCCGTTGTAAATGAAGGGAACGGGCTCGGGCAAAACGGTCTTCTCGTTTACGCTGGAAAGATAGGAACGGGAAATAGGCGCGTACAGAAGAGAAAAACGCTTGGGGTTGGTAATGGTAAACTCCACGGGAGCAAACTGGGTATCCACGTAAGCGATGAAAACGATGCGGGTGTCCAGTCCCTTGGCGCTCAGCTTCTCGTCGATTTCGTTCATAATGAGCATATACCAATCGCTGGGACGCTTCTTTTTACATTCCTCGCATTCGCAGTAGTTCTTATCCAGGTCTGCCAGCCATACGTGCAGATAGTCTACATTGGTGTGCTTTTGGGCGTATTCTACCACCGCCTCTGCCATAGTGGTCCGCACGTAGGGATTGGAGTAGCAGAGATTGGTCCAGTAGGTGTAATTGCGGTACAGATCCCGCTTACCGTTCAAAAGCGCTAGATACTGACGGGTCTCTTCGGGAACCTCCTTGGTGAAGCGATCCATCCCGAAGGGCTCTGCCGTCCAGCCGTGTCCCATATCGTGGAACATCAAGCCGCGCTTGGCAATTTCGGTTTCGCATTGACGCTTCCACTGTACCACCTGCATGGGATCAAGACCTTCGGGCTTGCGGTTGGCTTCATTGCCGTGGTGGTTGTAGTAGTGATTGTAGTAGCCGTAGGGAATGACAAATTCCAACATATAAACGTTCAGCTCTTGCTTTGCGTAGAATTCAATGGTCTCCAGCATTGCCTGCTGGCTTTCCGCCCCCTCGTTGCAGTGACCGCGGAAACGGTGGTCAGCCTTTTTGTGATACTGCTTTCCCTCGATCTCCTTTAAGGGAATGAATTCTCCGTCCACGCCGGGGTAGAGCCAGCGGCAGCCGTTCAATCTCAGAAATCTGTATACGGCGAAGAGAACGCTTCTGGGGTTGGAGCCTGCAAGGATGCCGCCGTTTTCATCGGTATCGATGTGAACCACGTCGTCCAGAACGGGATCTCCCACCTCGCTTGTATCCAGACCGAAATCCTCCAAAAGTCCCAAACGGTAGCCGTCCTTGGCATCGGGCTCAAAGGAGATGGCAACGTCGCCACCGTCGGGCATCATCATGCGAAAATATTTTTTCAGCTCCTCTGCGGCGTAGACGATGGTGTGATCCACCCGCATCATCTTGATCTGTCTCATAATTCCTCCTTGACCTTTTGTTTCCGTTATCATAGCACGAGGAAAAAAACAATGTCAACGCTTTCTTTTGAAAAAAACGCACTTTCGGATTTATTTGATATCACACCCCTTGAACCACAAGGGTTTTTGAGCATTTTGCATTTTTTTCTGTTTTATGGTATAATCAGTTCGAAAATCGGAATTTGCCACGCATTAGGTTTTTAGAAAGAGCAGATATTATGGAATTTAACGAAAAATTACAGGAACTGCGAAAGCAAAAAGGGCTTACCCAAGAAGAACTTGCAGAGGCTCTTTTTGTGTCCCGAACTGCAATTTCAAAATGGGAGTCAGGCAGAGGG
>JAZOSM010000154.1:0-11285 GCA_045657125.1 Eubacteriales bacterium | reverse complement strand
GCGGATGGGATCCCGGTATGTTTTCCCTTCTGCGCGTATATTCCGAGGCGATTTTGCCCGACGGAAGCGATTACACCTTCTGGGGTCCCGGTGTCAGCCAAGGTCATTCAGACGCCATTCGCCGCATCGAAGGCGTAGTTGATGCAAGACAATACACAATTCCCGTACCGGAAGCCGTTGAAAAAGCAAAAAGCGGCTCTCGTCCCGCGTTCACCACCAGAGAAAAGCACACCCGCGATTGCTACGTGGTTGCCGCAGAGGGCGCCGATCTGAATCGCATCGAAAAAGAGATCAAGGAAATGCCTAACTACTTTGCAGATTACGACACCACCGTAACCTTCGTATCTTTAGAGGAACTGAAAGAAAAGCACGGCACTCTCCCCCACGGCGGCATCGTGATCCGTTCCGGCTCCACCTCGAATGGAAACGATCAGACGATTGAATACCACCTGAAATTAGACTCCAACCCCGAGTTTACCGGTAGCGTTTTGGTTGCGTGTGCAAGAGCAGCCGTCAGACTTTCAAACGAGGGCATGAAAGGTGCCAAAACCATTTTGGATTTGCCCCCCTCCTCCCTGTCTTTGCAAACACCCGAAGAATTAAGAGCGCACTCGCTGTAAACCTAAAAAAGAAAGACTGCAAAATGCAGTCTTTCTTTTTTATTTAGTCATTAGATTTTTGTAATAAATGCTGCCGAGACCTTTCAAAAGAAGGGTTTGATCTTCAACAAATTGATGGCGACAGAAAGGCGCCAAAACACTTGCAACCCCGCCCGTGCTGACGATCGTGGCAATTTTTTTTCCAATCTCCTCCGAAAAGCGATCAATGATCGCATCAATTGCCCCTGCGCTGCCGTACAAAGTCCCGGAACACAAACTGTCAACCGTAGATGAAGCAATTACTTTTTTCGGTTTCTTAAACTCAAATCGCGGCAACAGTGATGCTTCGCGATACAACGCCTCCATTGAAATATTTACACCGGGCATAATTGCACCGCCGATAAATTTACCCGATTCGTTTACACAAACCAACGTAGTTGCAGTGCCCATATCAAGAATCACACAAGGCAGCGCATAATTTTCTTTCGCCGCCACCGCCATTGCAACCAGATCCGCAGCAATGCTTCCGGGATCATCAATCAAAATATGCAGTCCCGTCTTGATGCCTGCGCCTACAATCAACGGCGTTTTTCCGCACAATAATAAAACAGCTTCTTTTACAACGTCGGTCAAGGGCGGGACAACGGAAGAAAGAATTGCCCCATCAAACGCACAAACATCTATGCCAACAAGCTCCAGGCTTTGTTTGATACGAGTCGCGTAACCAACCGCAGTTTCTTTCAGAACGGTTGGCAGTTTCAGCATCTGTTGAACACCCGTTTCTTGGGATACAACACCAAAAACAACGTGAGTGTTTCCTACATTAACAGCAAGAATCATACGTTGAGGGAATCAAGTTTCAAAATGCCGCTTTTCTTAAGCGCCTGAATTACACGCACGATAACGGGCGCGCAAACAACGTTCGTCGCAAGCTCGATTAAAAAATTAATTCCCACAATACCAAAAATCACAAAAGCAAACAACGTAGCATTACCTGCAAAGCTCATTGCGATATCACGGTAAAATACCACTAAACCGATTGAAAAAATTCCCGTGTTCACAACAGGACAAACAATCGCAGAAAGAATCACACCGAGATACAGATTCTTTTTACGCAACAGTTTTCCAACCAAGCCTGCAAGAAAGCCACAGCAAGCACCCTTGAAAATGCAGAGAAAAATCGTTAAAAAAGGCTTTTCGGCAAACATATTCGCCGCCAAGACGCCTGCTGTTCCCTGCAAAACGGACAGAGAAACAACCAAGCCGAAAACGGTGCCGAGCAAAGAACCGAAAATCGGTCCGTATAAAACAGAACCAAGCACGATGGGAACGAGGGTCAATGTAATCGACAGACCCGTACCGGGAATCGCAATTGCACCGCCGAAATACTGCAACACCGCAACAATAGCCACCAGTACCGACATAATTACAAGCTTCTGAATTTTGTTTTGAAGTCCCTTTTGACTTCCATATTGATTTGCCATAATAAAATAAACCTCCTTGCTACCGTCTCGGTCAAGCCAAGTACAGTGCAAAAGAATTCTATCACGCTTTTTTTAAAAAATCAATATATAAACAAAAAAGAGTGCCGAAGCACTCCTTAATGTCTCTCATCTTCGCAGTCGAAGGTCTCACAAAATCTTGCGGCGAATGCGGGCGGTTCTCCTCCGATGTTGAGATGGGAAATATCACCATACGACATACAACGGAAAATTGCTTTTCCCTCCTCCCGTTCTTCAGTAACCAAAGTGGTAACCGAAGAAGGCGCGGCGCAAAAATGCTGCCAGAATACGTAAGGAGAAAAACCGGTTAAAATGGATAATACCATACCCAAAAGACCAAAATGACAGAACAATACAACCGTATCGCGGTTCGGACGCACCGCGCGGAACAACAAAGAATCCTCGTCTCTTTCATAGCCATGCTTTTTCAGCAGTTCTTCAAGACCTTTCTTCACCCACAAATATTCTTCTTCCATATTATTGTTTGCAAAAAGAGTATCCTCCAGCCAGCGCTCACTGTCATATAGCAAGGGACGCTTTGTGAAGAAAGAGGGCATCTGATCCCAAGCAATGGTTCTGAAGTGCTTTGTAGGGCTGTATACACGCGCCTTAAACTCTCTTAACCACTCCAAGGTTTCAAATTCAAATCCGCATTCTTTTTGAGATGCCAAACACGTATCCTGCGCTCTGCCCATGGGAGAACAATACACGTAGTCCATCTTTTTATCTTTCAAAAATTTCGCCAAAAGTTCGGCTTCCACCTTGCCCTTTTCCGTAATGGTATTATTGGCATAATCGGGATCAGCGTGACGAATGATTATAAGTTTCATTTTTCCACCTCTAATTTCTTAAAATAAGCTTCTGCGGCTTTCATACCGTCCATCGCAGAAGACATAATTCCGCCTGCATAGCCTGCGCCTTCTCCTACGGGATACAGACCCGAAATTTCACTTTGGAAATCTTCTCCTCGAGGGATTCGTACAGGACAGGTAGCTCGTGATTCCACAGCAGTCAAAAGCGCGTCTACGTCATTAAAACCTTCCAAACACGCTCCCATTTTGGTAATACCTTCCTTCAAAGCGTTGCAAAGTTCGATCGGAAGAATCGAATTCAGATCAGAAGGCTTTACACCGATTGCATAAGTGGGACAAACAGAACCAAAAGAACGACTCGCTTCCCCCTTCAGAAAATCTCCAAATCTTTGACACGGTGCTGAAAATCCTCCGCCGCCGCATTCAAAAGCGCTTCGCTCCAAACTTTCTTGGAAACGAAATCCCGCCAAAACATCATTTTCCAATTCTTCGGGAAGAATATTGTACAGCAAAGCGGAATTGGCATTAACACCCTCTCGAGCAAAATTGCTCATTCCGTTTGTAACCACGCCTCCCGACTCACTGGCAGCCGGAACCACCACACCGCCGGGACACATACAAAACGTATAAAGATTCTTTCCCGTGGAAGTCGGAACCGCCAATTTATAATCTGCCGCGGGCAAACGATAACGGTCTACCGCCTCACCGAACTGCGCGCGATTGATACGTTCCTGCAAATGCTCGATACGAACGCCAACGGAAAAGATTTTCTTTTCCATAGGAATTCCACTTTGATATAAAGCGGAAAAAGTATCTCTTGCGCTGTGGCCGATGGCAAGAAACAGTGTGTCACACGCAAGCTCGCAAATTCCCGAAGAATCGCGATACCGAATTCCAACAACACGCTTGTTTTCCAAAACGGGCTCTAAAAACTGAGTCTGAAAATAAATCACACCGCCAAGACGAATAACTTCCTTTCGAAGGTTTTTCACAACAAGTCGAAGCTTATCCGTACCAATATGAGGTTTTGCAAGGTATAGAATTTCTTCAGGCGCTCCGAATTTTACAAACTCCTCCAAAACGAAACGTCCGCGGAAATTTTTATCTTTTAAAAGCGTATTTAATTTTCCGTCGGAAAAAGTTCCTGCTCCGCCCTCTCCAAACTGAACGTTTGAAGAAGAAACCAGTTCCCCCGTGGCAAAAAAACGCGAAACGTCTCTCACGCGATCATCAACCTCGCATCCTCTTTCAAGAATGATGGGACGAAGTCCTGCGCGAGCAAGAAGCAAGGCTGTAAACATTCCGGCAGGACCAAAACCAACAACAATCGGTCTTTCGGTTTTTTCGGCAGAAATGGTGGGAATGCAATACGAGACGTTTTCTTCTATTCTCTTACACTTCGCAGAAGGCTTGGCTATAACGGACGATCGCAAACAAGCATCCACTACGTAGCGAAACAAAACCTGACCTTTTCTTGCATCCAAGGATTTTCGATATATCTGAATTTTCTCAACAGAGGAAGGCGAAACGCGCAATTCTCTAGCAGCTTTGTGCAAGAGTTTTTCCTGACTTTCATCG
This sequence comes from Eubacteriales bacterium, assembly GCA_045657125.1. GTDB lineage: Bacteria > Bacillota > Clostridia > Oscillospirales > SIG627 > RGIG5579. The sequence continues at coordinate 6,794 of JAZOSM010000154.1, read as the reverse complement.
GGCAAAAGCGCCAGTTCTGAAACTCTATAAAACATATTCTTCCTCCTTGACAAATTTGGGCAAATCAATTACAATAGTTAAAAATTTGCGGGTATGGCGGAATTGGCAGACGCGCCAGATTTAGGATCTGGTGGGTGACCGTGCAGGTTCAAGTCCTGTTACCCGTACCAAAAATCCCAAGAACAATTCGTCTTGGGATTTTTTTGATGCAAAATTAAGCTCTGTTTCTTTCTTTCTCTTTCTTATAATTTTTCAAAAGACCGCGATAGACAATCTTGGCATCGGGAAAGAAAAGAAAATCACAAGGGGCAGTAAATGCCGTGAGACTCTCCGACCCCGGAACGTTGTATTTCTGAAAAATGCACTTCACAAAGTCCGAGCAGTAGTATTTATTGTTTCTGTGCTTCTCAATCTTAATCGCGGCAAGGCAAAGACCGATGAAGTCATAGCCGAATTCCTCTTTACTTGCGTACATTTCTTCCAGTACGGAGGCAATGGCGCTATACGTTTCATTCGGTATACGGATCGCGAGCACCGCCGCTTGTGCTTTGGGGAAACGTTTGAATATACCGGAATTCAAATGTTCTTTCACAAAGCCGCCCCAAAACGGATTATAGGTTTGGCGGCGCCCAAAGGAATACATCGGTTCCAAATCAGGAGACAATGCAATGGATATGTGATTATAATCCGCACGGGTATATGCGCGAATTGTACGAGACAAAATTGTGCCGGTTTGGGTCAAAACCAAATATATCTCTTTTTCCACTTCATCACTCCTTTCAAAACTCTGCCGCTTATTATAACATTACACGCGAGAATTCGTCAAGTTCTTCCCCTTGTTTTTACAAAAAAACATTTATAATAAAAGCATATTCAAACAACAATAAATCAATATCCAAAGGAGCACACTATGGATTTTTCTCAAAACGCATTGGGGCTTTCCCACAAATTCATTTACGAGCACGTAAAACTTGGTGCATTTTGCATTGACGCTACTGCAGGCAGAGGGCGCGACACGCTGTTTTTATGTAATTTAGCAGGAGATCATGGCAAGGTCTTGGCATTTGACATTCAGGAAGAAGCGATCTCCAGTACCAAAGAATTACTGGAGAAAAATCAAAAGACCGCCACGGTAATTTTAGATAGTCACAGCAATATAGATCAGTACGCAAAAAAAGGAACGGTCGACGCTATTATGTTTAATTTCGGGTGGCTTCCCGGTGGTGATCACACGAAATTTTCTCACGGAGACACCTCCTGCACCGCCATTGAAAAAGGGTTGGAGATTTTGAAGCCCGGCGGCGTTATGAGCCTTTGCATTTATTGCGGAAAGGAAACGGGCTTCGAAGAGAAGGAAACACTTCTTGCGTTTTTGAAAACGCTGGATCAAAAGAAATACTCCGTCTTGCTCACGGACTACATCAACCGCGCAGGGAATCCCCCAATCGCCGTTTTTATTACGAAAGATGCGTAATAAAAACCCACTGCCCCCAAGTAGCATAGCCTGAGCAGGGGGCTTGAAAAAGCAAATTTTATATGGTAAAATATGTTACCCTTTTATAACAATAATAGGAGAGACGTTATGAGAAAGACGCTTTCTGTTTGCCTCGGCATCATCTTTGCCCTGGCGCTGACATTTGTTTTCACCCCCACGACGCTAGAAACATCCGTTGCAGCTGCGACCAGGGGCACAACTGGCGACTGTACATGGAGATTAGATGGTACAACTCTGACCATCTTCGGCAATGGTGAAATGGGCGATTATTGGTCTAACGTTTTTACTCCATGGGGCAGAGACATCACCGAGGCAGTAATCAAGCAAGGCGTTACCAGCATTGGAGAATATTCTTTTTATGGTTGTAAGAACCTTACCTCCATTATGGTACCCGATAGTGTTACCACTATCGGCGAGGGTTCCTTTGTGGGTTGTTACGACCTTGCATCCTTCACTATGCCAAACAGCGTTACAACTATCGGTTATGCCGCCTTTGCCAGCTGCAGTTCTCTTAGTTCTATCAACATTTCAAGCGGAGTTAGCGCCATTGATGGCAGCACCTTTAACTCCTGCACCGCTCTCACCACCGTCACGATCCCAACTTCCGTTACCACAATCATCAACGGAGCCTTTTACAATTGCAACAATCTATCCGATGTATGGTACGAAGGGGACGAAACTGACCGCAATAAAATCTCCATAGGGTCAAACAATTATTTGACTTCCGCCACTTGGCATTATGTCGATGGTGATTGCGACGAAACCTGTAACAATTGCGGCAAAACTCGTGAACCTCTTGCACCGCACACCTACGACAACGCTTGTGACGCAGAATGCAACATATGCAAAGAAATGCGCCAAGTTCTCGGCCACGTTTACGACCACGATTGCGACGCCATTTGTAACGTTTGTCACCAGGAGAGATCTCCTTGGGCTTTGCACTCTTTTGATGATACAAAGGTTTGCAAGAATTGTAATGCACCACAATATTTGACCTTTACCATCAACACGCAAAAAAAAGAAGTTACAGTTTCCGATTGTGATGAAAATGCGACCGCTGAAATTATCATCCCCGCAACTTACGAAGATTTACCTGTCACCACCATCGGCGACAATGCCTTTTACGGCTGCAAATTCCTTGCCTCTGTCACCATCCCCGACAGTGTCACCTCCATCGGCGACCGTGCCTTTTACAATTGCACCTCCCTTACCTCTATCACAATTCCCGATAGCGTTACCACCATCGGTGGTTCTGCCTTTTCCTGGTGCACCTCCCTTACCTCTATCACAATTCCCGATAGCGTCACCTCCATCGGCGATTATACCTTTTCTAGTTGTTCAAGCCTGACCTCCGTCACCATCGGGAACAGTGTCACCTCCATCAGCGGCGGTGCCTTCTACTATTGCACGGACCTTACCTCTGTCACCATCCCCGATAGCGTCACCTCCATCGGCAACTACGCCTTTTACAATTGCACGTCCCTTACCTCTGTTACCATCCCCGATAGCGTCACCTCTATCATCGACTTTGCCTTTTACTATTGCGAATCCCTTACCTCTGTTACCATTGGTAGTGGAGTAACCAAATTCCCCCAACACTTGTTTGGGTACTGTACGTCCTTGAAAGAGATCTACTTCACTAAAAGTTTAACCGAGATCGACAAAAACGCATTTGAGGGATGTACCGCTCTTACCGATATTTGGTACGCCGGCACTGCTAAAGATCGAAATGGTATTACGAGAGAAAGTGGTAATGATGCGCTTCTTTACGCTACTTGGCATTTTAATACCTGCGCACCGGACGCCCACGTTTACCAAGATGAAAAAGATGCCACTTGCGAAAACTGCGAGTGGACCAGAACCCTGCCTTACACCCCCGGTGATTTGGACGGAGTTCCCGGTGTCAGCATGGACGATGCCATTTACCTCCTGTTCAACATCAACTTCCCCGGAAGTTATCCCGTGGGCCAGCCCCTTGACTTCAACGGCGACGGCAAGGAGGATATGGACGACGCCATTTACCTGCTATTCCACGTCAACTTCCCTGAAAGTTACCCCTTGCATTAAAAAAGATAAAACAAGGACCGCGGATTTTCCGCGGTCCTTGTTTTTATAGTCTTGAAAATTAGTCCTGAACGATCAGGTAGTAGCAAGCGGGGTTGTTTTCGTCGCCCACACGGAAGCAGAGATAACCTTCTTCGTCGTAGGTGGTTTTGATCAAGCCGGCATAGAAGCCTTCGGCATTGACACCCCAGACCTTCAGATTGGGACGATTGGTCTTAATGCGGATTTGTGCATCGATAACCTCTGCCATAATGGGAGCGTGACCGACGTCGAGCATCTTTTCGCCGTCAAACTGTGCACCGGTGTTGCGTGCTCTGCCGATGGTGGTCAGAAGCATATTGTCAGACTCGCAGATCGGAGCATCGGTCAAGGAGGAGAGGGCGATACAAGCAAAGTCAGTCTTGCACGCTACGTGGAAACCTTCAACCATCGTATTGTACTTGATGTTGCTCTTATGGTTGGACTGACCACGGGCAAAACGATTATGCAAGCCGTAAACTGCCTTGGTACGATCGGTATCGATATAAGCGGTCATTGCCTTCATATCACGGATCAACTGACCATTATCGGAACGGATGATTCCTTCTTCGTCGGCAATGGGCTCTTTCACGGTTTCGTGAATCACTTCGTCATAGCCTTCGGGCAGACCGTCGAAGCAGGTCTTCACCTGATTCTTCTCAAGGCGGCTCTCAAAGGGACCAACCAAAGCCTTTGCCATAGCATCAGCCTGAACGCCGACTTTCTTATTAGCGGGAGAAACGTCTGCACGTCTGGTGATGAGGGCTGCGTGATAGAACATACCAAACTTTGCGGGGTCATTCCAAATAGAGAAGATACCCTCTCTGTAGGGAACGCCTGCAACGGGGCTGGAAAGCTCTCTGCCCAGGATGTCCATCTTATCAAGCAGGCAGCTATATGCATAAGTATGGATCGCGAAGCCACTCCAGTTCTGAAGAGCACCTACTGCGGCATAGTACAGAGGACCTTCAGCACGGTAAGAGTTCGGCCAAGGCATATCCCACTCGGAAACGAAGTAAGGCTTACCTGCCAAAGCACGCTTGCCAAGATTGGGGAAAATGAAGGGAGAGGAGTTTACGGAACGGTTCATACAGGTTCTTTCCGTATTGCCCCACTTCCAGTCGTAATAGTAGTGGTGACCGTCCAAAAAGTCCATTTCGGTCTCCGCCTTAACGCTTGCGGTGGTCTTGAGCCAGTTGGTACCTGCAATCGGGATCTTTACACCCAAGGAACGGATGTAATCGTACATTTCCTGGAAATAGGTTCTGGAATCGTAGATCTTGAACTGAATCATGGGATCATCCGAGCAATACAGATCGCAGTTCTGCCAATCAAATTCGATGTTATTCTCTGCGAGCCAGTCACGGAACATTTCACGGAACATATTTTCATAGTATTCGCTATGAACGTGCTCTGCTCTCAAAGAATGGTGATCAATAAAGAGGTCTTCTTCGTTGATGATCTCGGTCATAACGAAAACGGGGTCGTCCTTGTAAAGGAGTTCGGTATAAGGATTGTAGTGATTCCAAAGCTGATCACAGTACTCCTTTTGAAGCTCTCTCATTTTCTTATCAACGATTGCCCAGGGTCTGCCTTTATCCAAAAGCTTTTCGCAATCTACGACACCGTCACCCTCTTTGTAGTGACGATATGTGATCATATCCAAATAGCAGTAAATACCTTCTTCCTTCAGGCAATATACCAGATAGTCCAAAGCGTCCATGGACTTTTCATCCAAAACGCGGGTGGTATAAACTCTCTTACCCTTGGTATAAGCGAAGATGTTGGGAGTATCCCACTCAGCATCAAGCTGATGGAAACGGACCAGGTTACAACCAACCTGAGCCAATCTCTGCGCTACTTTCTTTGCATAATCCTTGTCGGGGAAGCAAGCACCGCCGTTGAAGTTTACACCCCAAAAACGAGCAAGGGTGCCGTCCTCGAAGCGAAGATCTTCTCCTACTGCTTTTACAAAACCGCGCTTACCTGCGGGCTTTTCATCTGCAAAAACAAAAGAAATATCTACAGGCATACGGTCGATATAAGCGGGCTGCGGAATATAACGTGACATAACAAAAGCTCCTTTCAAGCATAAAATACAATTACAGAATAGCAAAAAAAGAAAAAAATGGCAAGTAAAAATGCAAAAAATTGCAAAAGAAGAAAAAACAAAAGCAAGATTTAAGAATAAACCCTTTTATTTACCTTGACAAACAATCCAAAAAAAGCAATAATAAGGTGAAAGGACGTGAAAGCATGAACACCTTTGAAACCATTGAAAAAAGAAGATCCATCCGAAAATTCAAGCCGATTCCTCTGCCCGTTCAAACCCTGAAAGAGTTTGTAAGACTCGGCAGACTCTATTCCTCGGCAATGAACAATCAGCCCATTCGTTTTGCTATTGTAACGGAGGAAGCCGATCGGGATTTTCTCTTTGAAAATCTCAACTGGGCAATGCGCCTGCACCCCTACCCCATTTCAAAAGAAGAAAGACCGATGGCATATATTTTGCTTCTTGGGAGCGATGAGGAAAATCCCTTTTTCGAATTTGATGCCGGAAGCTGTGCCGCTACGGTTATGCTTGCCGCGGAAAGCCAAGAAATTGCAAATTGCTGTCTGAAAATCAAAAACGTCGAGGAAATCAGATCTCATTTTTCATTCGGTCAATACCGTCCTTGCTACGCGATCGCACTGGGTTATGCAGGAGTAGGAAGCAAGGCTGTCGCGTCCGACGGAAACACGGGATACTATCTGGATGAAAACGGAAACTTTTGCGTTCCAAAAAGAAGCATCGAAGAAGTTTTGATCTACAACGACGAAAAATAAATCATTCTACGGAGAAGATTATGAAAGAATATACGATTATTAAAAAGCCAGCTGATTTTTCCTGGGACAAGGTTCCCGCACTGACCATTTGCGAACCGCTGGAGCCTGTGGAAGTTACCATTCACGCAGAAGCGCAAATCTGCTATGACGAAAACGCGCTCTACATCCGCCTTTCCTGTGATGAAAAGGAAATCCGTGCGGAACTGACCGGTCCTCTCGACGAGGTTTGCAGTGACAGCTGCATGGAATTTTTCTTCTCCCCCGTTGCTGGAGACCGCAGATACTTTAACATCGAAAGCAATTTCAACGAAGCCATTTACCTTGGAATCGGAACTGATGCCCACACACTGGTCAGACTGATTCCCGAAGAACCCTCCATCAAGCCTCAAGC
>JAZOSM010000153.1:0-10810 GCA_045657125.1 Eubacteriales bacterium | reverse complement strand
GGGTAAAGCGGACAACACCGTTCGTTTGGTTCGTTTCCACAGAGAAGAAAAGGGCGATATTGCCATGATTGGCTTCCAGACCCACCCCGATACCATCGGCGGCAGCCGCGTTTCCGCAGACTGGCCCGGCTGGGTTCGCAGAATAACCGAAAAGGAATTGGAGAATGAAGGCGTTCATTGTATTTTGGTGAACGGCTGTCAGGGCGATACCAACCACTTTGACGTAACCGGTCCCTCCCTGCCCAAGGATTCCCTTGTGAAGCATAAGGAAGTTTCCAAACCCATCGCCGACGAAATCGTCAAGGTGGCTTTGGCGCTTTGGAACGAAGGTAAGGAGAGCCCCGAGGGCGCGATCAGCGGTGAAGTAACCATTCATCCCATCCGTACCAATTTGGACGGCATCGACCGTATCGAGGAGGCACGTGCCCTGCACAAGAAGGTTGTGGCAGGTGAGCCTACCGGTCTGAATATGGCAGAAAAGGGCGAGGTTCGCCGTATTGCCAATATGGAAAACTACACGCTGTTCCAGAAGGTTCCCGTAACCATGGTTGCTTTCGGTAAAATTGCCGTTGTAGGCTACGGCGGAGAGCCCTTTACCGAATACGCTGACGTACTCCGTGAAGCTTATCCCGATTTGACCATTCTCACCGCTTGTAACTGCAACGGTGCACAGGGTTATCTCCCCTCCGAGAAGGCGTTCGAGGAAGGCGGCTACGAGGCTCGCACCACCAACTTTACTCCCGCAACTCCCTCGATTTTGCAGGGTGAAGCAAAAGCGAAGCTGGCTCGTCACATCGAAAAACTGTAAATAAAGAGAAAAAAAGGGGGTCGTAGGCCCCCTTTTGCAAAATGATAGAAACTGTACCGAAAGGGGATAAAAATGAAAGTCGGATTTGGCAGAATCGATATTACCCCTCCTCTCGGAACCAGAATTACCGGTGCTTGGCAGCTGCGCGTTGCCGACGGTATAATGGATCCTTTGGAGCTTTGCGCCATTGCCATTCAGGACGGGGAAGAAACCGTCGTTGTGATTGCCGCAGACCTTTTGGCAATGAATGAGGTAAATGCTACTCCTATTCGCAACCTGATTTCCCGTGAATTGGAAATTCCTGCAAAGAATATTCTGATGCAGTGCCTTCATCAGCACACTGCCACCAGCGGCGGTTCTACCTCCGTTGCCAGCGCAGAATACGTAAACGTTATGAAACGAAAGTACGTGGACGTTGTAAAGCTTGCTTTAAACGACCTTGCCGAAGCGAAAATGTCTGCCGCGCAGAAACAAACCTCCGAGGAGGTATCCTTTATCCGCCGTTACCGTATGAAGGACGGCTCGGTAATGACAAACCCCGGCACGATGAATCCCGAGATCGATCATCCTTTGGGACAGTCTGACAATACCGTCCGTTTGGTTCGTTTTACCCGCGAAGGGGCAAAGGATATTGCGCTGGTTGCTTTTCAGACCCACCCCGACACCATCGGCGGCACGCAGTTTTCCGCTGACTGGCCCGGCTTTGCCCGCAGAAAGGTGGAGAAGGAACTTCCCGACGTACACTGCATTCTGATGAATGGCTGTCAGGGCGATACCAACCATCACAAGCCCGGCCGTCCTCAAATCAAAAAGAGTGAGCAGGCAGAGCGCTATGCATTTACCACCCGTATGGGTGAGATCATTGCCCAAGCCGCTTTGGACGTATGGGAGGATACCAAGCCTTTGAAAGAGGGCGCTTTCAGCACCGCGTTTGAAATTACCGTCATTCCTACCAATTTGGACGGCATTGACCGCATTGACGAGTGCAAGGCACTTTACAAAAAGATTTTGGAGAAGGATCCCGAGACCATGGCTCTGCCCATGTCTGAAAAGGGTGCCATTCGCCGCATTGCCAACATGGAGGACAAAAAACTGTTCCAAAAGGTGCCCGTGACCATGGTAGCCTTCGGCGAGCTTGCTTTCCTTGGCTACGGCGGAGAGCCCTTTACCGAATACGCAGACGTTCTCAGACAGGCACATCCCGAGCTGTTTATCATCACCGCCTGCAACTGCAACGGTTCGGAGGGATATTTGCCCTCTGCCGCCGCTTTTGCCGAGGGTGGCTACGAGGCGTGCACCACAAGCTTTACCGTAGATACCCCTGCTTTGCTGCAAGGACTTGCAAAGAAGCTTCTTGCTTGGCACAAAGCAAAACTGTAAATGAAAGTCGGTTTTGGCAGAGTTGACGTGACCCCTCCGCTGGGTACTCCCGTAACGGGTGGCTGGCAGGGGCGTGTTGCCGAGGGGATTTTGGATCCTTTGGAGCTTTGCGCCATCGTTGCGGAAAGCGGTGGCGAGCAGGTGGCGATCGTAGCTGCGGATTTGCATTATATGCATCAGGATCACGCTACGCCCATCCGTAGCCTTCTTGAGAGGGAGACGGGTATTCCCGCCAAGAATATTTTGCTGCATTGTCTGCATCAGCACACCTCTACCACGGGTGGGATCGTTTCCGTGGTGGGTGCCGATTACAACGGACTTCTGAAGCAAAAATACGTGGACGTGGTTCGTCTTGCACAAAACGATCTTGCCGAAGCCCGCCTGTCCTGCGGGGAGAACGAGACCTCCGAGGAGGTTTCCTTTATCCGTCGGTATCGAATGAAGGACGGGACGGTGATGACCAATCCCGGTACTATGAACCCCGAAATCGATCATCCCTTGGGTGAGGCGGACAACACGGTTCGTCTGATTCGATTTCACCGACAAGGGAAAAAGGATATTGCCGTGATCGGCTTTCAGACCCATCCCGATACCTTGGGCGGAACGAAGTTTTCCGCTGACTGGCCCGGCTTTGTCCGCAGAACCGTAGAAGAGAGCCGAGACGCCTTTTGTATGGTGATCAACGGCTGTCAGGGTGATACCAATCATTTCAAGCCCGGCCGTCGGGTAGTTTCCAAGGATTTGCCTGCAGAGCGTTATGCCTTTACCCGCCGTATGGGCAGGATCATTGCTCAAGCGGCGCTGGACGTTTGGGACAAAACCCGTTTTCTGCGGTCAGACGGCGTTTGCGGAGCGTTTTCCATCTGTACCGTTCCCACCAACAGACAGGGGATCGAGCGCATCGAGGAATGTAAGATTTTACAGAAAAAATTGGTGCAGGATGACCCCGACGTGCGGCAGCTTCCCCTTTCCGAAAAGGGCGCCATTCGCCGCATTGCAAATTTAGAGGACAAAAAACTCTTTCAGAAAATTCCCGTTTCCCTTGTGGCAGTGGGAGAATTTGCCGTTGTCGGCTTCGGCGGAGAGCCCTTTACCGAATACCGCACTCTTTTGTACCGCGGACATGAGAATCTTTTTCTTCTGACCGCCTGCAACTGTAACGGATCCGAGGGGTATCTCCCCACGGAAAAAGCCTATGCCGAGGGCGGCTACGAGGTCTATACTACAAGCTTTCCTCCTGAAACTCCCGAGATTTTGTTGGGGTGCGGAAAGCAGCTTTTGAGCAATTATCAAGCAAAACTATAAAATTGGGGTAATATATGATTTTAAAACAAATACAGGAAGCATTGGATCAATATGAAAAGGAGAGCAAGATCCGTCGATGCAGTGACGAGGTTTGCCTTCCCAACCGAAAAGAAGTGGTGGAGCTGATCAAGGATCTGCAGTCCCTGCTTTTTCCCGGTTATTTCAAGAGCCGCAGTGTGACCCAGGAGGGACTCAGCGGTCTTTCTCTGCTCAGAAAAATTCGCAACGAGCTCGTGACGCTTATAGAAAAGGCTGCCCATTTCCGCGAAAGCGAGGAGGATGCAGAGGCACTTGCCGATACGTTTTTGGCGCGTTTGCCCGAGATCAAGGGGCTTCTTCTTAAGGACATCGACGCCATTTATGAGGGAGACCCTGCCGCAAAAAGCCGCGAGGAGGTTATCCTTTGTTATCCCGGATTTTACGCCATTTCCATTTACCGTCTCGCCCACGAGCTGTATGAACTGAAAATGACCCTGCTTTCCCGTATTATGACCGAATACGCTCACGAAAAAACGGGTGTGGATATTCACGCAGGTGCAAAAATCGGTGAATACTTCTGCATTGACCACGGCACGGGTATCGTAGTGGGTGAAACCTGTGTGATCGGATCCCGCGTGAAGCTCTATCAGGGCGTAACCTTGGGTGCAAAGAGCTTCGAATTGGACGAAAACGGCAACCCCGTTAAGAACGTGAAGCGTCATCCCAACATCGGAAACAACGTGATCATCTACGCCAATGCAACCATCCTCGGCGGTCAGACCTTTGTGGGTGACGGATGTATCATCGGTGCTTCCGTATGGCTGACCCATTCCGTGGAAGCGGGAAAAACTCTGTATTATACCCAAAAGTAAAGAATAAAAAATGAAGCAGTACGGTTTTCCGTACTGCTTTTTTGCCGGTGTAAATTTTATTTCTCCGACGAGAGAGTTTTTTTGGGAGCGCTTTCGTCACAGAAGGACAGATATTCTCGCAGGCGGTCGGGGAAGTTGACCGTCATACCGTCTACGTCCATCTGACAAAGCTTGCGCATCAGGCGCAGGGTGAATACGCAGCATCCTCGAACGCCAAGTCCTGCATCCCGACAGATCTTTATCTGCTCGGCGGTGAGAGGGTCTGCTTTGGGAACGATTTCTTCTGCGCCGATGGCATGGAGCTTTTGCAGAACCGTATCGTCCACCTGAGAAACGATCCAGCCTACCCGAGCGCACGGGTCAAGCGCTTTGATTTTTGCGACATATTCGTATTGAAAGCTGGTGAAGGTGGTTTTTTCCATAATACCAAATTCTTTTATCATCGCAAGGGTTTCTTCTTCCACGTCCGGTCCCTTCAGCTCAATAGCGAACCGCAGATCCCGTTGGGCAAAGTTTTCCAAAAATTCCCGAAGGGTGATAATGCGATCGTAAAAACCCGTGGTGCAGTTTCCGAACACCTTTACCTTTTGCAGTTCCTGAAAGGTGTAGTCAGCCAGTTTTCCGCTGTGGTCACTGACGCGGTCCAGGGTTTCGTCGTGAAAAAGGACCAAAACTCCATCGCGGGTCTTTTGAACGTCCGTTTCCAAGCCGTTTGCCCCCTGAAGCAGACCGAGATAAAAAGAGGACAGTGTGTTTTCGGGAGCGTATTCGCTGGCTCCCCGATGTGCATAATTGATCATAATCATACCGCCTTTCTATTCTACGTCCAGCAGAAATTGATCTTTTTCGCCTACGTATTTATATTTGAAAATATACGCGCATTGGCGCTTACCCGTACAGGTGCGGAAATCGGCAAACAGCCAGTCTCCGTCTCCGAAGGAGAACATTCCCGTAGCACCAAGCTTGAATCGGTAGCCGCAGAGACCGCTTGCCTCGTGCCGTTCACCGTCCTCTCGCAGGGTCAGAACCTCGCCCGATTCCCGCGTGCCGCAAAGGGGCTTTGTTTCGGCGGGAACGGAAAGATCCACGGCGTACAGGGGGTAATTGGGAAACTCGGCTTTGTGACCGGGATAGACTGCCATATAAAGGGAGTCGGTGAGGGGATCGTATTCCAAGTTCTGCACCCCGAAGGTGGTATTTCCTGTATAGACGAAAAATTTGTGCAGGGGCGCACCGAAGCCAAAGCTGTGCATATTCTCCTGCATCAGCGGGCGGGCGATCTTATCCCAAAGGGCGGGGTCGTAGCACAAAAGTACCTGATGATCGTTGTCCCCGCGGCTTGTGTCACCGTAAATACCGTAGGCTACGTAAAGGTAACGCTTGGAATCCCGTCCGCTTCCCGGCAGGGGCGCCAGAGTAACGCCGTCGATGCCGCTGCAACCCAAACGGTGGGGAACGCTTTCTCCCTTGAGATCGGTTCCCTGTCCCAGATAATCCGCTACGGCTTCTTCCAGATAGACGGCGGTCATAATATCGTTTCCGTTTGCCTCGATGCCTTCACGGTCGATGCGGTCTACGTCAAAACGAACCAGGTAAAAGCCCTCGGTGAAATTGACTTTTGAGCCAAGTTTTTCCAAAATGGATTTGCCTACGGCATCCTTTTTGTATTCCAAAGAGCCGTAAACAAAGCCGTCTTTGCCCATAGCGATACAGCCTAAATGTCCCAAAAGTCCCGTAACGGTGCCAACCACCGTGCCGTCCAAACGCGCCTTTACAAGACTTGTGGTGTAGGAGTAGTAGATGAAGCCTTTTTGCTCGTCCACGCAAATGCCCTGAATGTGAGTTTTGCCCCAAACGCCTGTGAACAGGGGCTGGGGAATTTGGTTTCTTCCCATATTCTTTACCTCTCTTATGACAAATTGATGATATACAGACCCAAAATGCCAAGGCCGAGACCGATGGATTTTCGGAAATTCATTTTTTCTTTAAATGCAAATACGGAGCTGATGCATACGGCGATGATGCCAAGGCCGTTGAACAGGGGAAAGAGAATGACCGAGGGAACGTCGGAAGACAGACGGGTCATTACAAGGCTGATGACGGAAAGAGAAACGGCGCTGCCCAAGGCACAGACACCGACGGACTTCTCCCGGCGGGAGGAAAGTTCTTTGATTTGCGCAGGCTTGGACAAAACGGCAAGGATCAGCGTGGGGATCAAAAAGGAGTAGAGGGTATACGCGCCCACGCCCTCCCCTTTAAAATAAATGCCCATTACTTTTTGACAGATCATTACACCGCCGCTGGTGAGAAAGATGATCAGTCCGAACAGAAGTCCCACGGAGCGAAATTTTTGCTGAGACCCTTTGGTTTCCTTCAGCAGAAGGATGGAAACGACGGTGAGAAGAATTCCCGTCAGCGAAAGAATTCCCAAAGGCTCCGACCACAAAAAATGACCCAAAATACAGGGGACGATCATGCCGGAGGAATGACAGAGGGTCATAAAGGCAACGGAGGAGGCGGCGTAGCCTTTGAGCATAACGGTTTTGCTGACGGCGTACAGTACACCGCAAAGCACACCGCAAATAAGACTGCCCAAACCTGCCGCGCCCGTCCTTTCCCAAAAAAGCATGGGGACGGTGCAAAGACTGCAGAGAAAAAACTTGATGCAGTTGTAGAGGACGTTGTATTTGTTGCCGCTTTTGGCAGAAACGATCTTGTCACAAAAGGAATTGACAACGTAAAGGGGAATGCACGCGATGATAATCAGAATCTTAATACCCATCACAACTCCACTTTTATTTGATTGTCTTCTTTAGAAGAAAGCGTAACTGTCTTTGTGATTGTTTTTCCGTCCCATTCAAATTCCAGTGTATATTCGCCAAAAAAGCCTCTGAAAGAACAAGATCCATTTTCATCTGTAACACAATCTTTTTCGGTATGCCAAACGTTTTGAATCAGATTTTTAATTACGTAATATGCAGGCTTGGGCGATAAATCAAAGCGCAGAAGCCCACCGTAATAGTAATTCTCTCCCAAGGTCATATCCCCTTGGGAAGCCTTGATCTTTTCGGGATCGGGATCCCAAAGATGGGCGTAGCCATCAAGTAAATTCCAATAAATGATTTGCTCGACGTTGGGGTGGGAAAACCAGATCGAATACAGTTTTTCGATTATTTCTGCCTGTATTTGCTCATCCTCGGCAGTTTGGGAATAAGCAGGAACGGTTACCTCGGTGATCTGCAGAGGTTTTCCGAAATTCGAATACAAATCCATGTGTCGATACAAATTTTCAGGATTCAAAGTCAACCTTGTTTTCTCATATTCGTCCTCGCGCTTGTTGAAAAGATGATACTGCATACCGATTGCATCGATCGCGGCTCCCTTGAGTAAATTTGCCTCAATGTAAGCATAGTACTTGTCGGTTGCGCGGCAGTTATCCATCCACGAGCAGCTTGTGACTTCATTGATTACAAGCTGATTGTCGGGAAAATATTTCTTGGCAAGCTTAAAACACCATTCCACGAAATTCGGCTCATCATAAAAAGCCGTTTTTCCTCGCTTCCAGTTCATTTCATTGGTTACTTCAATGGTTTGGATCTTATCCCGATACCGTTCGGCGATCTCCGAATACCGACGCTCCAATTCCTTCTTTACTTCTTCCGTCCGCGCCTGATAAAGCCATTTTGGAAAGAAGGCGTCGTAAGCGAGCGCGTGCTCTCGCGGCTCGATTCCGTTTTTTTCGCAAAAGTCAATGCAAAGGTCGGGGGCGGGACGGCGATACACCTTGGGCGAGTCCTTGGCATAACGTGGTTTGCCTCGCTCGGGTTCAAGAGCATCCCAGTAAAAGGGAAGCGTTGCCATATTGAATACGTCGGCAAAATGCTTTTTGTATGCCGCGTTTTTCTCGTCTGTTTCCAGCTCGTCAAGCATAAACAAATTTGCCCCAAACCGAAATTCGTGGGACTTTTGCTTCGCCTTGACCGATACGTTGGGTACGGGCTTGCCGCTTTTGTTCGTAACAACGATTTCGGCATTGCCTTTTCTGTATTTTTCTATGCCCTCCGAAATTTTTTTATCGGTATACTCTTTTTGTTGTTCAAACAACTCCAAAACAATTTTTCTGTCTTTCATAATCACATCTCCTTTTCTTCATTTTACGGAAAAGACGGAGAAAAGAAACCGAATAAACGATAAAACAGGTTGACTTTTCGAAACAAAATTCATATAATCGAGGGGATTGGAGGTGAAATCATTTTGTTTTTCGAAAATGACAGTGTATCGTTCAACTTGCTGGACGTATTGGAACTGAAGCAGAAAAACGTCAATATGCAAAACACCAAGCGAAATTTTCACGCTTTGTCCTACCGTCGTCGGGCAGCTACGCTTTTAAAAACCGAAAACGAGGTTTTTCACTTAACGGATCACACCGTCTCCTTCGTGCCGGGCGGTTTGGATTATAATCGCAGTGCCAAGGTGGACGATTTGATCGTGGTGCATTTTGAACTGACAAATTGTGATGCAAGGGGCATTGAATTTTTCAAAACGAAGGACCCCGAAGCCATGGAAGGGCTGTTTGAGGAAATTTTGGATTTGTGGAACCGCAAGGAAACGGCGTATCAGTATCGGTGTTCCGGGATTTTTAATGAGATCTTGGCGCGGTGCTATACCGAGAATTACAAGAAAAGCGGGGACGATTCCAAAATACGCAAGTCGGTGGAGTATCTTTTGATGCATTATCGGGACAGCGATTGCACCATTGACAAAATTGCCGCCCAGTCGTTCATCAGTCAGGTGTATTTTCGGAAGATGTTTAAAGCCGAATACGGGATTTCTCCGCAAAAATACATCGTTCATCTGCGGATTCAATGTGCAAAGGAGCTGATTTCCGTGGGATACCACTCTCTCCAGGAAATTGCTTTTCTTTCGGGATACAGGGACTACAAGTATTTTTCCTCGGAATTCAGAAAGCACGTGGGGATTTCCCCCTCCAAGTACCGTTACAATTACGAAAAGTAAAAAAAGGGATCGCGCTATGTGTACTGCCCCATTAGAAAGCACTTTGGAAAATAAAGCAAGGACTTGAAAAAGTCCCCTTTATATGGTAAAATAGTAGCACCTTTTTATAAAAAAATAAATAGGAGAGACATTATGAAAAAAGTATTGACTTTACTTTTTGTACTCTTGGCGATTTCTATTTTAACCGTAGGACTATTCAGCATTGAAGCAAGCGCTGCAACGAGATATACCGAAGGACCGTATAAATACGCTGTTTCAAATGGAGAAGCTACGCTTACATCTATAGATACTTCTATTGGCGGTAGCATTACACTCCCTTCCACTTTAGGGGGCTATCCTGTAACCTCCATCGGAGTTTATGCCTTTTCCGGCTGCGACGCGACCTCCATCACTATTCCCGACAGTGTTACCTACATCGCCTCTAATGCCTTTTACGATTGCGAGGCGACCTCCATCACCATTCCGGACAGTGTCACCTCCATCGGCGAGAATGCCTTTTGGGGGTGTAGCAAACTAACCGCTATCAATATTCCAGGCAGTGTTGCAACCATCAACCCAGGTGCCTTCTCCAGCTGCTCAAGCCTTACCTCTGTCTACTTGGGCAACGGCATCACCTCTATACATAGATATGCCTTTTCCGGCTGCGACGCACTGACCTCTATTACCATTCCCGACAGCGTCACAAAAATTAGCCCCTATTCCTTCGCTTCCTGCACGAATCTTACCTCTGTCACCATTCCCCGCAGCGTGACCTCCATCGGCTCGTTTGCCTTTCACGAATGCACATCCCTTACCTCAATCATAATTCCCGATAGCGTAACCTTCATTGACAAGGGGGGCTTTATGGATTGTACAAAACTCACCTCAATCACCCTCCCGAATAGCGTAACCAGTATCGGGATTGACGCATTTGATGGCTGCGATAGCCTAAAATATGTATATTTTGATGGCACCAAAAGCCAAAGAAACATTGACATAGAAGGCGGTAATGCACCTCTTTACTCTGCTACTTGGCACTATGAAGGCGAAACTCCCGTCACTTCTGCCAAAGCACCAGCAAAAGTAGAAAACGAAACTTCAGTTGTCACTATCGTAATTATTTCTGTTGTTTCTACTGTTGTTGCCCTCGTAATTCTTGGTGGCACAGCCTTCCTCATCTATAAGAAAAGGAAAGAGAGCAACTAACACATTCTACTCCAAAGCGCTGAAAATCAGGTGCACGTGTCCATCTGCGTGGTGCTGAATTTCGCTGGTTGCGACGTCGCCGATGTCGTGTTCTTCTACCGTGAGAATGGTGTCTTCGGGGAGATTAGAAATAATTTTCTTTCATTCGCGGATGGTCGTTTCCTTTTACTTTCCTTTCGTGTATATTTGTCTTTGTGGCGGTAGATTGCCATATATTTTACGCTTATTCTCACTTCCTTTCGGTGAGCGAGAGAAAATCCCGCAT
>JAZOSM010000152.1:0-2757 GCA_045657125.1 Eubacteriales bacterium | reverse complement strand
GGTCAGCTCTGCCTCTGCGGAAGAAACGCTGAGCAGGCCGTTGTATGCGCGGGAGAAGTCGCCGGGGACAGCGGTCTTGCTGTTCAGCACGGTCTTAGCCGCGGAAACCGCTTCTTTATATGCCTTGCCGGTCTTGCTCTCGTACTGAGAGATCAGCTCCTTCAGCTCGGACTTGCCCTTCTGGAGAGCGGGGCTGGAACGCTTTACCACCAACAGACAGTCTGCGATGGAACGGGTGGACTTCTGCTTGAAGCCGGGCTTGCCGCTGCCGTCGTCACAGACGTACATAGCGGAGGATCCGCCGCCGTCCAAACGGATAACGTCCACACAGCCCATCTCCATCATTGCCTTGGCAACGTCCTGGAGAGTAACGGAGCCGTCGGAGCCGGTGGAAGCACCCTCGGTGGTAAAGAATACGTAGGAGCCGTCTGCCTTGATACCGAAGGCGGTCCAACGAGCCTTAGTCTTGTTATCATGAGCCGCGCCGCTGTTGAAGGAAGCACTGGTGGTCAGGTTCTTGCCGTCCTTAACCAGATAGCCGCAGATACCGATCACGGAGTCTGCCTTAGCGGTGATGCCGGTGGACTTGCCGCCCAGCTCAGTAGCGGTAACGGAGATCTTATCCCCTGCCGCCAGATCCTTTACGTAAGCCGCGTTGGGAGAATCAGCCTTTACAAAGAGAATGAATTCATCCTCTGCCAGCTTGGTGCCGTAGGCATCGTCGGAAACGGAGACGACCTCGCCTCTCAGGGTGTTATCCACTGCAAGACGGGAGCCGTCTACCTTACGGCAGAGAACCTGATAACCGGGAACGTTGTCAAAGGTCAACGCCTGAGAGATCATCTCGCCGTAAACCTTGCCGTTAGCATCCTTATCAACATCGTAATACAAGTCGCCGGAATGGGTATCGAAATAATAGAAGCCGTTACCCCAGTTGGAGGGCTTGTATCTTCCGCCGTACTTGTTAACGTAGGAAAGTCCGCCGGGAATAGACTTGCCGTTGATCACCAGATCGAAGGACAAGCAGGAGTCGGGGACGTTCACGAAGGTACCGTCGGACATAAAGGCAACTGCGCCGCCGAACTCGGAAGCGGTATTGCCGTTATCGGCGGAGTAGATTTCGCCGCCGGAGATGAGGTACTCGTTGAGATAACCGTAGTTACCGTTGGAGCCGGTATCCATGGAGAAGAAGGAGCCGTTGATGGCGCCCCCCCCCTCATAGCCGTCTTCGGTAGCCAAGCGGTACTGGTTTGCCAGATAAGCTGCGCCGCCTGCGGCACCGCCATAGGCAACCACCATGTAATCCTCGGTGTTGAATTCCAGAGCGGAGGCGGAAACGTAAACGTTTTCGTAAATACCGCTGGACAAGGTGTACTCGCTGTAGAAGACGCCGTCCGTTACCTCATAGGCCTTGGAGGAATCTTCTTTGAAAGAATATTCCGCCGCCGCAAAGGAAAGCAGACTGCCGCATGCGGGAAGCACCAGCAGCGCCGTCAGCAGGAAGCACAAAAGTCTTTTTGTGAACTTCATAAAAAATCTCCTTTTTTCAGTTCTTTTTTTATGCTTTTATAATACTCCTTTTCGGGAAAAATGTCAAGGAAAAACAAGACGGCAAATTCAACTAAAAACCGATGCAAAATTTGTATAAATGTTTGCACCCACTTCACAATTTGTTAGTATTTTATTTGATATGTTAAGGAAGATCCATGAAAAAAGGAGTATTTGCATATGTTTGGACACAGACCTCCCTTCCGTCAGCGTTTGGCAGGCTTTCTAATGGGCAGAAACGGCCCCGATACCATTTATAACGTTTGCATCTGGACTTCCCTGGTGTTGGCAATTTTGGGTATGTTCTTGGACAGCTTGATCTGCACTCTGCTTTACGCCGGACTTTTCGGCTACGCCATCTTCCGTTTTTTCTCCCGCAACGTGGAAAAGCGCCGGGCTGAGAACCGGGCGTTCTGCAATTTCTTCGGAAAGTTCCGCAGGAATTCCGCCGCAAAAAAGGCGCAGAAGGCAGATAAAGCGCATGTCTACAAAAAGTGCCCCCTCTGTGGCGCACAACTTCGCTTTCCCAATGTAAAAGGGGCGCATACTGTGCGGTGCCCTCGTTGCAGCGGGGAATTTTCTGTCAAAATCCGATAAAAGCCACACCCATCTCCCCAAAAAGTTTATCACGGCGTACTATTGACAAAGTTGCGATTTTTTGGTAATATATTTGTTGTATGTATACTCGCATACTGTGTGCTTTTCCATAGACATTTATCACGATCGTTTGCGCCATCTGCGTCCCATAGGGGCGTTACGGGCGTAAAAAGTTGATCAAGAAAGGAACCCGAGTACGTATGAGTGAAGCTGTAAGCGTTCCTACCGCAATCGGCGGGGCGCAATACGCGGGCATGATCCGTTCCGCGGCCAACGCGCTTTTGAATCAGATGGATCTGATCAATCGTTTGAACGTATACCCCGTTCCCGACGGTGTTACCGGCAGTAACATGAGCATGACCATGGAGCCCGCCGGAGATCTGCACGGCCAGTCGGGCGATCTTTCCCAGTGCGCCGATAAGGTAGCAAGCTTGTTCTTGCGCGCCGCACGCGGTAATTCCGGCGTTATTCTTTCGCTGTTTTTCCGCGGTCTGGCAAAGGGGTTTAAGGGGGTAACGGAGGCAGGTGCGGCAGAGGTCGTCACCGCTTTCGAAAAAGGTGTCAAAGAGGCTTACAAGGCGGTGCAGTATCCCAGAGAGGGTCCTATCCTCA
>JAZOSM010000151.1:0-9182 GCA_045657125.1 Eubacteriales bacterium | reverse complement strand
AGATCTCACGCATAGCAACGTTGATTGCATCGCAAACAAGGTCAGTGTTCAGAGCTTCCAGAATGGTCTTGCCCTGAAGAATCTCTGCAGCCATAGCTGCGGAGTGGGTCATACCGGAGCAGCCGCTGGTTTCAACCAGAGCCTCCTCAATGATACCCTTCTTAACGTTCAAGGTCAGCTTGCACATACCCTGCTGAGGTGCGCACCAGCCGATACCGTGGGACAGACCGGAGATATCGGTCACGTCATAAGCCTTGACCCATCTGCCTTCTTCGGGAATGGGAGCAGGGCCGTGCTTGGGGCCTTTTGCCACAACGCACATGTTTTCTACATCTTCAGTAAACATGTTCATTTCAAAAAATCCTTTCTGATTTTTTTATTTTTTGTTCTTTAGTCAACCAAAACGCCCATGGTACCGGGTGCGGCACAGGCGGCATTGGACTCGTCGGTATCGATGTGCATAGCTGCGGCGAACTTGTCGCTGACACGAACTACAACCTCATCGAAAATCAAAGCTCTCTCGCCTTCAACGCGAACCTTAACGATCTGCTTGTCAGCAACGCCGAAAGCAGCAGCGTCAGCGGTGGTGAAGTGGATGTGACGCTTTGCAACGATTACGCCTTCAGCGCATTCTACACTCTTGTCACCAACGGTGATGGTGCAAGCGCCGGAACCGGCAACGTCACCGGATTCGCGGATGGGAGCCTTGATACCCAGCGTTCTGGCGTCGGTAGCGGATACCTCAACCTGAGAAGCGGGGCGAGCAGGGCCGAGAACGATTACGTTTTTGATGGTGCCTTTGGGTCCGGTGATGTCAACTCTTTCTTCGCAAGCGTACTGACCGGGCTGGGACAGTTCCTTCTTTACGGTGAGCTGATAGTCCTTGCCAAAGAGAGCTTCGATGTGCTCCTGAGACAGGTGGACGTGGCGGGCGGAAGTTTCAACAAGTACCTTCTTTTCCATTGTGTTTATCTCCTATCAAAATATTTTTTTACGGATTAACCGATTTATTATACTACAAAATTTGTCGTTTTGTAAAGAGGTGGAGGGAAGTTTTTTAGAAAAAACGTCTTCTTGCGGTGATAACGAGCTTGGATACGATAAATACCGTCAGGGCAAGGTCCACCAAAAGGGAGGTGGAGTCGTAAAGATCGATGTGGATTCTCGTGCCTATAATGGCAAACAGCTGGGGCAGACGGGCTGCCAAACCGAGGAACGCGACGGTTGCACCGGAAAAAGCGTAAGCATTGGGACGAGCCAAAATGTTCTCGCCCAAAAGAAGCTGTGCCTGATACAGGAAAAAGACCATTGCCGCAATGACAAACAGGAATTGCCCTACGTAAAGTTCTTTGTTCAAAAAGCGAGTCAGATCGCGGTATTCAATGACCATTCTCAAGGTGCACCAAAAGGCGGGAGCAAGGGCGAGCACGGCAAAAAAACGGCTTCTTTCGGCTGAATTGCGGAAAGCATAGAAAAGGTAAAATCCGCCGCTGATGAGAGAAAGCGCCATGTAAACGATGGTGTAGGGATCGGAAAGAGCGCTTTTTTCAAGGAAGAAGGAAGCACCGTGGGCAAGAAAGGCAAAGCCTATGAAAAGTGCGGCAAATGCAGAAAAAGCTCCGTGCCAGATGGAACTCATCTTTGCAAAACCGTGGAGGAAATACTGAGGGAATTGTTCTTCCACCTCGTCCAGGAGATCTCCGTCCTGTACCACCAAAGAATCGTCTGCGGGATCGACACTGTTTTGCGGTGCGGCTACGGATGCATTTCCCACGGAACTGCCTTTTTTATGATAGGTGAGAAGCAGACCGAGGAAAAAGACAATAAAAGCCATAACGTTGAAAAGAAAACAGCCTGCTCCGTTGCCGGAGAAAAAGCCCGTGGTAACGTCCAACTCTTTCCAATAGGTATAGATGCGCAAAGCAAAGGCAATGGGGGATGCAATGCTCAGTGCCAACGTGAATTTGTTTAAAAGTTTGTAATCCAGTTTCATAAAAGCCTCTTTAAAATCAGTGATTTTTTTCCTCGTTTAAAATGTGGTGTACTGCGAGAATGACGGACAAAACGGAGCAGATCGCCAAAAGATATTTGGTAATGCTGCTGTTTAAAAATGCCATGGACGGATTTACCTGATCGATACAGAAAAAGACGAGTAGCATCATAGACAGGATCAAGACCGTGTGGGGGAGGATCCGAGCCAAAGCGGAGAAAAGTTTTTTCATGGTTCTTCCTTTCGGGCGGGAGCAAGATAAATGATATCGCTGATGTCTCTGCCTTCACCCTTGGAGGGGGAAGAAAAGAGTTGGTTTTGATAGGTCATAACGGCAGAATGACCGCCGTCCAGATTGTAGGCGCGTTTGCACCCCAGAGATTCGAACAGCTTTGCCATTTCCGCAAGGGTCATTCCCCGTGAGTGACTTTGTCTGCCGTCGATTGCCACGAGGCAATAATGCCCGGGCTCATAATAGCCGATGCCGATGCGCGGATTTTCTCCGGCGATGCCCGTTTCAAATTCGGAAATTGCTTTTCCGTCCCGATCCAGCAAAGCAGGACCGAAATCCCAAGCCTGCCAAGCTCCGCCGGCAATGGCTTTTTCCACGTCGAACTCGGAAAAGGAGTAGGTTTCCATCGTTCCGTCGTAGTACAGAACACAGATCTGATGCGCTTTGGTTTTGCGATAAATTTCTCCGTTGCGAATGACGATGCCCCGTTGACGAATGCCGAAATAATCACCGGAAACGGCAAGCACAGCATCGTTTTCTCTTGCCATATTGAGGACGGAATCCGCCACACCCGTGGTGAATTCTTCCGCCGCCATGGCAGTGCGAAGACTTGTGACGTGACGCAGGTAAAAATCGGCGACGTAATAGGTCACTCCGTCTTCTACGTGGGTGGTCAGGGTCAGTGAAACGTTTTCATCCCGATATTGTCCTTCATCGCAAAGAACCTGTCCGTCCGTTGCAAAAACGTCGGGAAATTTTTCGGAAAAATCTATCAGTTCTCTCGTTCCGACGGTGCCGTAAAGATTGCCGATACTGCGCGGAAGAACGTGATGATACAGGGCGAAAACACAAAGAGCGATTCCCAACAAAATTAAATCTGCCAGGAAAAAAAGAAATAAGCGCTTTGTTTGTTTTGGGGTCATTTTTTGGCTTTGCCTTTCGGGAAAACAACGTATTTTTGGAAAAGAAAGCTAATGGGGAAGAACACGATTTGCGCCGTAAGCAGTGCAATTGCAGAGGGGAATTTCAGACTGCTCAGGAAGAAGAAGTTCAGCGCCTCGTGCGCGAAGAACGTTACGATGCATAAAAGTATGTAGAGTACGGAGGTTTTTACAAGATTGTCCTTGTTTTGGAAGACCAAACTGCGATTGGTCAGATAATTGACGAAGGAGGAAAGCAGTCTCGCAGTTAAAAGTGCCGAAAATTCAATTTGTCTTTCGCCGCTGAAAAAGAGAGGGAACAGGAGGTGGAAAAGAAGGGTATAAGCCCCGATATCCACCACGAAGGCAAGCACGGACGAAAAGAGAAAAGAGATCATCTGAAAGAACGGTCCCAATGCACAGCGCAAAAGCAGACCGTAAACCCGCATAGCATCCTTTAAGGGATTGAAATGACTGGATTTATTTTCCTCAATGTAAACGGTTTCGATCTCTACTTCTTTAATGGGAGTCTTTTTGCGTATGGCGTTGCAGAGCATACGCATTTCATATTCGTAGCGATCCTCGGAGATTTCCAACATTTGCGGGAGCAAATCGGGGGTAAAGGCGCGCAGACCCGTTTGCGTGTCGTAAACGCGCTTTCCCATCAAAACGTGGAACGTGAAGCGGGAGACCGCATTTCCGAAACGGCTTCTGGCAGGAACGTTTCCGCGAAAAGTACGGGAGCCTAAAACCAAGGTGCTCGGGTTTTCCTCGGCACACTGCAAGCAGCGAACGATGTCTTTGGGCAGGTGCTGTCCGTCGGCATCCGCCGTGCAGACAGGACCGTTTTCACTGCCTTCTTTCAAAAGGTAAGAAAAAGCAGTTTTCAGGGCAGCCCCTTTTCCGCGGTTGACATCGTGCTTTAAAAAGACATGGCAGAGATTTTTTGCTTCCTGAAAAACGGCGTCGTACGCCTCCCCCGAGCCGTCGTTTACCACGAGAATACGGGCGGCGGTGATCTTTTTCAGATCGCAAAGCAATTGTATTAATTTTTGATCGGGCTTATAAGCAGGGATGATGATAGTCATATTTGCCTCCGAAACAAAGTTGCTTTTGACAAAAGGGTATAAAAACACATTTTAACTGTCTTGTATTTTACCAAATAAAAGCAAGATTTGCAATAGTTTTAATAATATTCTCAATGGAACTTTTGCTGTAGTTCTCCTATAATAGATGATGAAATAAAATGAAGAAAAGGAGTCTTCTATGAAAATCGGAGCACAAATGTATTCTCTTCGTCTTCAGTGCAAAACCCCCGAGGATATGAGAAATACTCTTACGCAAATTAAAGATATGGGTTACACTATGATTCAAGCCAGCGGTGCAGGCTTTGTAGAAAGTGATCCCGTTTATCTCCGTGACCTGTCTCAGGAACTTGGCCTGCCGATTCCTTTGACCCATTTTCCCAACGCGATGCTTGAGGAAAATCTGGACGAGGTAATTCGTTTTCACAAGACTGCAGGAATCCCCGTAGTCGGCTTGGGTGCAATGCATAAGTCCTTGCGCGACGGCAAGGTGGAAACCCTGAAGGGATTTTTGAATCAGTACAACACCATTTCCGAGAAGCTGAAGGATGCAGGACTTCGTTTTGCATATCACAATCACAACTTCGAGTTCGATGCACTGGATAACGGCAGATGCATTTTCGACTATCTGGTAGAGGAGTGCGATTGGGACATCATCGCCGACGTTTGCTGGATTCACGTAGGCGGCAGAGACATTACCACCGAGCTGAACCGTCTCAACGGCAGACTTTACAACGCACATCTGAAGGATATGTACGCTCCCACCAAGGAACAGAAGGAAAGAGCGCTTGCCGATCCTACCAAGAGCATTTCCGTCGCACAGGAGAATTTCTGTCCTCTGGGCGAAGGTATCATCGATCTTAAGACTGCTGTAAAAGCATTGGAAGCAAACGGCTGTGTCAATGCTTTCGTAGAGCAGGATAACGCTACCAACAAGCCCGATCCCATCGGTCAGATGCGCGGCAGTGCTGAGTATCTCAAGGCACAGGGCTGGCTGTAAGACATAAGGAGAAAAACAATGGCAAAATATTATCTTTCCGCATTTGCGGATGAAGCGGGTAAGGACCTGGATACGCAGATCGCCGCTCTGAAAAGAAACCGTATTCGTTTTATTGAACTCAGAGGTCTTGCAACCGGTCCCATTGATGCTCAGTCCGATGCTACCGCAAAGGAAGTAAAGGCAAAGCTGGATGCTAACGGCATCGGCATTTCTGCTTTGGGAAGCCGTCTCGGCAAAACCGACATTACTGCTCCTTTCGAGCATTCTTTGGAGTCCTTGCGCCGTCTGTGCGAAATCTGCCACATTTTGGGCGCAGAGCGTATTCGTATGTTCTCTTACTTCATTCCCGCAGAGGAAAGCCCCCGCGCTTACCGTGACGAGGTTTTGGCAAGACTGCAGAAGCTTTGTGACTATGCCAAAACCCAGAACGTTCGCTTGATGCACGAGAACGAAGCGCGCATCTACGGCGAAAAGATGGAAGAAGTTCTTGACATTCACGAAAACGTTTCCGATCTGGGCGGTATTTTCGATCCCTCCAACTACCGTATGGCTGACGTAGATCAGGCTTTGACGATCCAAAAGCATATGCCCTACGTGGATTATCTCCACATTAAGGATTGCACCAAAGAGCACGTGATCGTTCCCGCAGGTTACGGTGACGGTATGATCGCAGAAGCAATCAATCATCACGATTCTCTC
This sequence comes from Eubacteriales bacterium, assembly GCA_045657125.1. GTDB lineage: Bacteria > Bacillota > Clostridia > Oscillospirales > SIG627 > RGIG5579. The sequence goes on along the minus strand of JAZOSM010000151.1, from coordinate 3,256 downwards.
TTTGCGGGAGATTCCTTCCTCGTTCTGGAGCCCCATCTGAAGAAGTTCCAGGGCTACGGAGACATTGATAAGCACGAATTGAAAACCAAGTTTTCCTTTAAGGACAGCAACGAGTCCTTTGATTTTGCAGTAAAGAGCCTGAAAGAGGTTCTTGCCAAGAACGGATTTAAAGAAAGTGAGGATATGGCATGGAGCAAGTAAGATTTGGTATGATCGGTGCGGGTAACATCGGTAATACCCACATTAAGAATTTTATGGAGGGAAAGATCGAGTGCGGCGTTTTGACTGCCATTGCTGATCTGAATCCCAAGAAACTGGAAGCCGTTAAGGAAAAATATGCAGAGAATCCTTTGATGAAGGACGTTCAGTTCTTCGACAGCGACGAGGCTCTCATTGCTTCCGGCGCTTGCGACGTTGTTATCGTCGGTATTCCTCATTACGACCATCCCGTAGTTGCCATCAAGGCTTTGAAGGCAGGTCTGCACATCGTAGTTGAGAAGCCTGCAGGCGTTTATACCAAGCAGGTAAAAGAAATGATCGAGGAAGCAAAGAAGCATCCTGATCAGCTTTTCGGTATTATGTTCAACCAGCGTACCAACCCCTACTTCAAGAAGATGAGAGAAATGGTTGAGAACGGTGAACTTGGCGAAATCAAGCGTACCAACTGGCTCATTACCGACTGGTACCGTACCCAGACCTACTATGATTCCGGTGACTGGCGTGCAACCTGGTCCGGCGAGGGCGGCGGCGTTCTGATGAACCAGGCTCCCCACAACATCGACCTGTTCTGGTGGATCGCAGGTATGGTTCCCACCCGTGTACGTGCATTCTGCCATGCAGGTAAGTGGCACGATATCGAGGTAGAGGACGACGTTACCGCATACTTTGAATACGAAAACGGTGCTACCGGCTGCTTCATCACCACCACCGGCGACTGCCCCGGTACCAACCGCTTCGAGATCTGCGGTACCAAGGGTAAGCTGGTTTACGAGAATGTAGTATCCGGCAATACCGCCGCTGATAAGAAGAACACTCTGACCTTCTTCAAGCTCTCCGTTGACGAGAGAGAGTACAACGTTACCGATAAGGGCAACGGTATGAGAAAGCCTCCCTTCGAAGTTACCGAGATCGAAATCGACGCTCCCAACCCCCAGCACGCAGGCATCCTTTCCAACGTTGCCAAGGCTGCTCTGGGTATCGAGCCCCTCTACGCTCGCGCAGAAGAGGGTCTGTACGGCGTACAGCTGGCAAACGCTATGATCCTGTCCTCTTGGACCGGTGAGACCGTTGATATTCCTCTCAACGACGACCTCTACTTTGAGGAACTGATGAAGAGAGTGAAGACCAGCCGTCGCAAGGCTCCCGTTGCTGACAACGGCGTCGCTACCGATTTGGACGGAACCTATTGATTTTTTTGGAAAACTGAATTATAATGCAATCGCTGGGCTGTCGTGGTAGCACGGCAGCCCTTTTTATGAAAAAAGAGGACTGAATGATGAAAAAAGCAGTTTTGATCGGTTGCGGTGCCATCAGCACCAACCACGCAGGTGCGTTGAAATCTCTTGAAGGGGTAAATTTTGCCGCCGTTTGCGATCCCGATAAGGATGCGGCAAAGGCGCTTTTGGAGCTTCACGGCTTGGATTTGCCCGTTTATGCCGATTACAAGGAAATGATCACCGTGGAGAAGCCGGATTCGGTGCACATTTGTACGCCTCACTTTCTCCATGCCGAAATGGCAATTTACGCTTTGGATCACGGCGTCAACGTATTTTTGGAAAAGCCCGCTTGTATGACCCGCGAGGAACTTGCTCCCTTGATGGAGGCGGAAAAGCGTTCCTCTGCCATTCTCTGCGTGTGCTTCCAGAATCGTTTTCTGACTTGTGTGGAAAAGGCAAAAGAGGTACTTGCGGAAGAAAAGACCGGTGAGATTATGGGTGCCCGCGCCTTCGTTACTTGGAAAAGGGAAGGTGCCTATTATACCGAAAGCCCCTGGAGAGGCAAGATTGCCACCGAGGGCGGCAGTATTCTGATTAACCAGTCCATTCATACCTTGGACCTTTTGCTTCAGTTTATGGGTGAGCCTCTTACGGTGCAGGGCGCCATCGGCAATTACGTGACCCCTCATAACGATACCGAGGATACGGCGCATATTTATATGACCTTCCCCGGAAAGAAGATGGGCGTATTCTTTGCTACCAACGGCTATTGTAAATCCAGAAAGATCGAGCTGGAATTGACTTGTCGAAACCGTTTGATCCGTTTTGTAGGTGATAAGCTTTACGTGGATGACGAGCTTTATTACCAGGGTCAGGCAGGTGAAAACCGCGGCAAAGACGTCTGGGGCAAGGGACACGGCATTCTCATTGCCAAATTCTATGAGGCTTTGGAAAAAGGCGAGGCTTCTCCCGTTCCGCTGGAAAGTGCGGCAGAGAGCCTTCGGGTTTTGTGGGATCTGTTCGATCAGACCCGTGCATAAAAATAAAAAAAGAAGACTTGAATTTCAAGTCTTCTTTTTTCTTTATCAGTTCCAAAGGGTAATTTCCGCAAGGGTAAGGGGAGCGTTGATGTGTTCCTCGCGACCCCATTCCTTTCCTACGGTGGAAAGGATCTCCAAACGGATGTAGCGCGTCTTTTGTTTTTGGAAGCGGACGGTTTCTTCTCCGCCGAAAATACGGAAGCATCCCATGGCGATCCGATGGAAATTTTCACCGTCAGAGCTTACGGAAATGCGGTATTTGGAGGGAAATTTCCGAATTACTTCATCTTCTTTGCCTTTTTCGGTATCCGCCGCACGGTTGATCCAGAAGGGATAATGGCTCAAAGCAGAGATCTCTTTTTCTTCACCAAGGTCGAAAACAAGATCCGCCTTGCCAAATTCGGTCTGAAAAGTTTGCAGGGGATCGTCGTTGCAAAGATTGGGGATTTCTTGTTTGCTTACGCGATCGTAAACCTTGAATCCCGTTTTTTCAATGGGGGAAAGGGGCTTTTCTTTTTTCTTTTCGAAAGGTTTTCCCGTCCAAACGGGGCAGGACCATGTCTTTCTGCCTTTTTCATCGGATAAACAGAGATAGAAATAATGGGAATCAGGTGCAAAGACGGAAAAATCAAAGATGTCTCCCATATTTTCCAGTTCCAGAATTTCTACCCCGCGGTCGGTGACAACCTTGCATGTTTTAATACGGGTATCGGGTTCACCCAAGCGGAAGTAGGTTGTTTCAACGTGGAAACGATATTCACCCTCATTATCCAACGTAGC
>JAZOSM010000150.1:0-4252 GCA_045657125.1 Eubacteriales bacterium | reverse complement strand
ACCGATGATAGCGATGGAAGCCGCCGCGTTCAGATCAAAGAAGAAGGAAGCGAGACAGAAGGTCAAGAAGATACCGAACTGTGCCGCCGCACCGAAGATCATCAGCTTGGGGTTGGAAAGCACGGGACCGAAGTCGATCATGGCACCGATACCGATAAAGAGAAGCAAGGGGAAGAGTTCTTTTGCATTGTGGGTCATACCCATATCAAAAAGTTTTTGCAAAACGCCGGTAACGCCTTCACCGGCTTCTTCGGGATTGATGGGCAGGTTTACCAAAATGGCACCCAGACCCATGGGGAGAAGGAGCGTAGGCTCCATTTCTTTTTTGATTGCAAGGAAGATCAGAAGTCCGCCGATGACCCACATGGCAATCTGATTCCACTGCAGATACTGAAAGTTCTCAAAAAGCTTGAGGAATTGATTCAAAATTTCCATTGTTACGTTTTTCCTTTCTTATTTTACAACTTTTACGGAGAGGGTAAGTTTTTCTCCGTTGATGTCCCATTCCTTGGCATTTTCGGAAAGGTCGTGGGAAAGAGAAACTGCCAGGGTGTCGCCGCAGATTTCTTCGCGGCACGCTTCTGCCAAAGCAATCAGCTTGTCGTTGCCGGAAAGACCGATTTCGATGCGGTCAGTTACGTTGAAGTCCGCATCTTTTCTCATGGTCTGTACTTTGGAAATGATCTCGCGGACAAAGCCCTCGGTGATCAATTCTTCGGTCAGGTTGATATCCAGTACAACGGTGAGGTTGGCATCGGAAACGGCAAAGTAGCCGTCCTTCTGCTCGTTTTGAATGATCAGATCCTCGCGCTCGAGAACGACTCTGCCGGAGGGCAGATCCAAAGCGAGGGTTCCGTCGGTATTCAACTCTGCCATCGCCTTTGCGCCGTCCAAAGCGGGCAGGGCGGCACGAAGCTCGCCAAGCTGTTTACCAAACTTGGGACCGCAGGTCTTCAGCTGAGGCTTGAAGGAGTAGGAGAGAAATTCCTCTACTTCTTCGGAGAAGACGATTTCTTTTACGTTCAGCTCCTCGCGAACGATGTCACAGCACTCCTCAGAGAGAGCAGTCTCTGCCTTGACGATCATTTTTGCCAAAGGCTGACGGTTCTTTCTTCCGCTGCCTGCACGGGCGGCTCTGCCTGCTACAACGATCTTCAGAACTTCTTCCATCTGTTCTTCCAGGTCGGTGTTGATCCATTCTTCCTTTACTTCGGGGAAGTCGGTGAGATGAACGGATTCGGGTGCAGTCTTGTCAACGGAGCAAACCAGATTTCTGTAAATATCCTCTGCCATGAAAGGAATCATAGGAGCAGCTGCTTTTGCAATGGTAACCAGGGCGGTGTAAAGGGTCATATAGGCATTGATCTTATCCTGGGGCATACCGCTTACCCAGTATCTTTCTCTGCCGCGGCGCACGTACCAGTTGGACAGGTCGTCCACGAACTTCTGCAGGGCTCTGCAGGCTTCGGGAATGCGGTAGTTCTCAAGATTTTCATCCACAGCCTTTACCGTGGAAGCAAGACCGGAGAGCAGCCACTTATCCATAACGGACAGACTTTCATAATCCAGGGTGTACTTGGTGGGATCGAAAGAGTCGATGTTGGCGTAGAGTACGTAGAACGCGTAGGTGTTCCACAGGGTGCCCATAAACTTTCTCTGTCCCTCTACCACAGCCTTGCCGTGGAAGCGGTTGGGAAGCCAGGGGGCGGAGTTGGTGTAGAAGTACCAACGGATGGCATCTGCACCGTAGGTTTCCAAAGCGTCGAAGGGATCTACGGCGTTGCCCTTGGACTTGCTCATCTTCTGACCGTTTTCATCCTGTACGTGACCCAAAACGATAACGTTCTTATAGGGAGCCTTGTCAAAGATGAGGGTGGAGATGGCAAGGAGGGAGTAGAACCAACCACGGGTCTGGTCAACTGCCTCGGAGATAAAGTCAGCGGGGAATTCCGCTTCAAACTTTTCTTTGTTTTCAAAGGGGTAGTGATGCTGTGCAAAGGGCATTGCACCGGAGTCGAACCAGCAGTCGATTACTTCGGGAACGCGCTTCATTTCCTTACCGCATTCGGGACAGGTCAGGGTAACGGCATCAATGTAGGGACGGTGAAGCTCGATGTCCTCGGGACAATTCTTGCTCATTTCCTTCAGCTCTGCAATGGAGCCGATGGAATGGCGGTGACCGCATTCACATTCCCAAATGTTCAGGGGAGTGCCCCAGTAACGGTTACGGGAGATGCCCCAATCCTGTACGTTCTCCAGCCAGTCGCCGAATCTTCCCTTACCGATGGATTCGGGAATCCAGTTGATGGTGTTGTTGTTGCGGATCAGGTTCTCACGCACGTCGGTCATACGGATGAACCAAGACTCTCTTGCGTAGTAGATCAAGGGAGTGTCGCAACGCCAGCAGAAGGGATAATCGTGCTCGAATTTGGGAGCGTCAAAGAGAAGTCCGCGGGAAGAAAGATCCTTGAGAACCTCGGGATCTGCATCCTTTACGAACATACCTGCAAAGGGAGTATTGTCCGTCAGACAACCCTTGGCATCAACCAACTGTACGAAAGGCAGATCGTACTTTCTGCCGACCTTGGCGTCGTCTTCACCGAAGGCGGGCGCGATGTGTACGATACCGGTACCGTCGGTCATGGTAACGTAGGTGTCGCATACGATGTAGTGGCCCTTCTTGTTCTGCTTTGCGGCAAGCTCGCCTGCAATGGCAAAGAGGGGCTCGTAAGCCTTACCCTCCAATTCGATTCCCTTGTAGGTTTCCAGAACCTCGAAAGCGCTGCCGCTTTCTGCCAAGGGGGAGAGAACGGTTTCGGCAAGCTTTGCGGCGAGGTAATAAACCTTTCCGTCAACTGCCTGAACCTTTACGTAATCCTCCTCGGGGTTTACACAAAGTGCAACGTTGGAGGGGAGAGTCCAGGGGGTGGTGGTCCAAGCCAGGAAGAATGCATCCTCGCCGATGACCTTGAAGCGGACGACGGCACTCTTTTCCTTTACCGCTTTATAGCCCTGTGCTACCTCGTGAGAGGAGAGGGGAGTTCCGCAACGGGGGCAATAGGGAACGATCTTAAAGCCCTTGTACAAAAGGCCCTTTTCGTAGATCTGCTTCAGCGCCCACCACTCGGACTCGATAAAGTCGTTGTGATAAGTTACGTAAGGATCGTCCATATCTGCCCAGAAGCCAACGGTGCCGGAGAAATTCTCCCACATACCCTTGTACTTCCAAACGCTTTCCTTACACTTCTGAATGAAGGGATCCAGACCGTATTCCTCGATCTGTTCTTTTCCGTCCAGACCCAGAAGCTTTTCTACTTCCAACTCGACGGGAAGACCGTGGGTGTCCCAACCTGCTTTACGGGGAACCATACAGCCCTTCATGGTGCGGTAACGGGGGATCATATCCTTGATAACACGGGTCAATACGTGTCCGATATGAGGTTTACCGTTTGCCGTGGGAGGTCCGTCGTAAAAGACGTAAGGGGTGCCCTCGCGACGCTCGTCGATACTCTTTTCAAAAATTTTGTTTTCCTTCCAGAATTCGCCGACTTTTTTCTCTCGATCGACAAAATTCATATCGGAATTTACTTTTTCGTAAATCATGGAAAACCTCCTGTTTTATTCTTGTAGCCGTGGCGCAAAACCTGCCTTTTTGCAGAAAAAGACAAATTCTGCTCGTTCCATACTTTTACCGATATAATTTATCACATAAAGCGGTAAAAGTCAATAATATAGAATAGGAAAAGTTTAAAAATAAAAAAGTTTTTTCGAAAAATTCCTTGACAAAGGAAAAAACATTTGATATAATAATCGTCGCGAAAAAGAATATGGTGCCATAGCCAAGTGGTAAGGCCACGGTCTGCAAAACCGTTATTCCCCAGTTCAAATCTGGGTGGCACCTCCAAAAAGAAAAGCACTTCTTCGGAAGTGCTTTTTCTTTTTGGAAATGAAGCGCACCTGCGGTGCATGAAAAATGAAGTCGCCTTCGGCCATGAAGCGTTCCCTGCGGGAACATTGAAAGTTAGTGTGGGCTTTGCTTCATATTTTGCGAAGCAAAATGCTTCATGGCGGCAAAGCCGCCGCTTCACGCGAGCGAGAGCGAGTGCTTCATTTGTAAGGATTTTGTATTTGTAAATGGGGCTTCTCTCAACACCGCAAAACAGAATATGCAATAACAAAAATAAGCCGTGAATTTCACGGCTTATTTTTGTATCTTGGGGTTGTTTGTCCTGTCGAGCAGATAATCTATTGA
>JAZOSM010000149.1:0-15833 GCA_045657125.1 Eubacteriales bacterium | reverse complement strand
GTAAAATCCGCTGCAGCTTCGTCAGTCCATCAAGAAAAACTCAGTCATTTACGCTAGTAAACTCCTTCGTTTTTCTTTCGGCTTCCTCGCTTCGCTGGATTTTACTTCGCAGAAGGGTTTTTTAGTATGGCTGCAGCTTCGTTGTGCTTCGGAGAAAGTCTCGATCATTTACAGGTGTAAACTCACTCGACTTTCCCTTGCGCGCCTTGCTTCGCTTGCTTTTACTTCGCAGAAGGATTTTAGGAAAACTGCGGTTTCATTCAAAAATACAAAGGATCCCTTTGTGTGGCAAGGGGATTCTTTGCTTTCAGGAGGGAAAAATGAAAATTTATTCGGTATACGACAAGGAATTTGCCCCCTTTGGTCGGGTGGTAACGGGGATGGATGAGGCAGTTGCGGAGCTTATGGATGGCTTGAAAAATACGCCCATTACCGATGCCGTGGCATACGTTCCCTCCGATCCGATTTTACAGGAACTTCCTGCGGCGGTGGAGTTTTCCGAGCATCTTTTCGGCGGGATGCCCGTGCAGATGGGTTGGTGCAACGGCTTCAATACCAAGCTGAATTGCCTGGAGTATCACCGAAACAGTGAATTCAATTTGGGCGTAGAGGATTTTGTTCTGATCCTGGGTGAGCAAAAGGAAATCTGCGACGGAATTTTCGATACCGCCAAGGCAAAACTATTCCGCGTTCCCGCAGGGGTTTTGGTGGAAGTTTACGCCACTTCCTTGCACTACGCGCCCTGTCACACCGATCCTCAAAAGGGATTTCGGATGCTGGTAGCCCTCCCCGAGGGTACCAATACAGCCCGTCCCGACATCACCATCAAAACCAAAGAGGATGAATATATGACCGCCTGCAACAAGTGGCTTCTTGCTCATCCCGAGTCACCCGAAGCAAAGGGTGGCGCGAAGGTGGGGCTTTGCGGCGAAAACCTCGACCTTTCTTCGGCTTTGTAAAACGGCTGCCACTTTGATGCAAGAATCAGAAAGGATTCGTTATGAAAGCGATTGTATACACGTCGGAAACGGGGCATACCGAGGGGTACGCCAAGATTCTCGGGGAAAAGATGGGTCTTCCCGTATACACCTTGACCGAGGCGAAAAAGACTTTGCCCCGCGGCACAAAGATCATTTACTTGGGTTGGCTTTTTGTCAATCAGATCAAGGGGTATAAAAAAGCCGCTCGTCGTTTTCGCATTTGCGCCGTATGTGCCGTAGGACTTTGCGATACGGGCACGGCGCTTTCACAGGTTCGCAAGAAAAACAGCATTCCGGAAGAAACGGCTCTGTTCACTCTGCAGGGCGGTATGGATAAGACCCGTCTGCGCGGTCTCAACCGTTTTATGATCGACGGGCTTATGAAAATGATGTCCGAGAAAAAGGAGCGTTCCGCCGACGATGAACGGGTGCTCTATCTTCTGCAGCACGATCAGGATTACGTTTGCGAAGAAAACACCGCCGATTTTTGGGAATGGTATCAGAACGGAAAAAACGCTTGAAAAAGAGCCTTTTTTCGTCCGTGGTTGGCGGTTTTTCGGTTTTTTTGCGCTACGGGGTCAAAAATCGTAATTTTTTTGCGGAATTTTATTAAAAATAGCATTGAAATTTGTCGTATTTTGTGATAGGATGAACCCGAATTTTTCAGACGGGAGAAAGTTATGGACGTAATCGGAACGTTACTTTTGACAACTACCATTGCAGGCGTTGTCGGTACGGGCTTGGGCGGTCTTTTGGGCGCGCTTTTACAAAAGGATTCCAACAAAGTAGTCAGCCTGCTGCTCAGCTTTGCAGGGGGCGTTATGCTCAGCGTCGTATGCTTTGATTTGGTGACGGAAGCGATTGCCACGGGCAAGGGCATCGGTACGGTGATCGCTGCGGTGCTTTTGGGTGTTGTCGTGGTGTATTTTTTGAACCATCTCATCGACCGAAAAACCAATCATGAGCTTCCCCACATTGATGAAAATCACCCGCGTACCGCAGACGATCTGGATGAATTGATCCACGCGGACCACCTCAAGCACCACGCTTCCCGCGATGACGGAAAGGTTTCTTTGTTCGTGGCGGGACTTGTTATGGCGTGTGCCATTGCTCTGCACAACGTGCCCGAGGGTATGACCATCGGCGCTTCCTACGCCGTAGGCGGCGGAGTGCTGGGTACGGCGGCTTTGACCTTGGCGATTTTGATCGGCTTACACAATATTCCCGAGGGTATGGCGGTATCCGTTCCCTTGATCAGCGGCGGTATGGGTAAGGCAAAGGCGGTTTTGGTGACTGCTCTGTCCGGCGTTCCTACGGTGATCGGCGCGGTTTTGGGTTACGTTTTGGGCGATATCGGACCTCTGGGTCTTGCGCTCAGTCTCGGCTTTGCCAGCGGCGCCATGCTTTACGTGGTATTCGGTGAAATCTTGCCCCAGGCATATTTGATGTACCATTCCAAAGCACCTGCTTTTTCCACCATTGGGGGAATGGCAGTGGGACTTTTGATCATTTTCCTATAAAAAAGACAGGCTTTTGCTTCGGCAGAAGCCTTTTTCTTTTGCATTTGACAAATCGAGAGGGGAGTGCTATAGTGAGTTCGTATTATTGTATATAAAACAATCGTGAAATTCGCATACACTTCATCAAAAGGAGAAGTCCCGTGAAAAAGAAAATCTTATCCCTCATTCTGGCTCTGGCAATGGTACTGCCTTTGTGCCCTGTGTTTGAAATGCCTGTCGCGGCTGCCTCTAGCGGTACCTCGGGGAAATGTTCCTGGAGCATCAGCAATTACACCCTGACCATTTCCGGAAACGGCGCAATGCCCGATTATTCCTACGGAAACACGCCCTGGGGTGACTGGCTGATCCAAAACGTTATCATCAAGGAGGGCGTTACCTCTATCGGAAACTACGCCTTTTATGCCGAGAGCCTTACCTACGTCCAAATCCCGAGCACCGTTACCAAAATCGGAAGTTCTGCCTTTCACAATTGTAAAAACCTGGAATGCGTCCGTATTCCCGCCGCTGTACAAACCATTGGAGAATATGCCTTCTTCTGCTGCGAAAGACTGTCCTCCCTCACCTTGGAAAACGGTGTCAAATCCATCGGCTCCCATGCATTCGACTCCTGCGCAATACAATCTCTTTCCATTCCTGACAGCGTCACCTATCTTGGAAAATACGCCTTTAACGGCTGTTCTTCCATGAAAACTCTTACCGTAGGCAGCGGAATTACCGCTATCGGTGAATCCTGCTTCGCAAACTGCAAAGCTCTGACCTCCGTTTCCCTTCAAGGTGCCGTCACCGAAATCGGAGACTCTGCCTTTTACTCTTGCAATCAGTTAAAATCCTTTACCATTCCCTCCCGCGTTACCAAAATCGGAAGATACGCCTTTGCCTACTGCACGGCTATGACCTCCGTCGTGATCCCCGACAGCGTGGAAATCATCGGTCTCAGCGCCTTTGACTCCTGCTTTAATCTGGAGGACATCTCCGCGCCGAAAAACGTCAGTGCCATCGGTGAGTATGGATTTTACGGTACCGCTTGGCTCAAAGCACAGCCCGACGGAATGGTTTATATCGGTAAAACCGCCTATACCGTAGTCGGTACCTGCCCCGAGAGCATCGTCATTCGCGACGGAACTCTGGGTATTGCAGGCGGCGCTTTCAAAAACCGCACCACGCTGACCTCCGTTTCCCTTCCCGCGCAGTTAAACAACATCGACTACAACGCATTCTATGGCTGTACAGCCCTCTCGTCTCTTTCCGTTGCCGATGGGAACTCCTTTTTCCACAGCACAGACAACTGCATCATCGAAACCGAAAGCAAAACACTGATTCTGGGCTGCAAATCGTCTGTCATCCCTGACGGCGGTGAGGTAACTTCCATAGGAAACTACGCTTTTTACGGCTGCCCAAATCTTACCTCCATTACCATTCCCACAAGCGTTACGCAAATCGGATCAAGTGCTTTTTACGAATGCAGCAGATTGACCACCCTTCTGCTGGGAAAAGGTATCACCAAAATTGAAGATTTCGCCTTTTTTTATTGCAACGCGCTTCAAACCGTTTGGTACGAGGGAAATGAGGAGGATCGCGAAAAAATTACTTTCAAATCCTACAACACCCCTTTGCAAAACGCCTCGTGGCAGTATTCGGCTTGCATCCAAAACTCCGATGAGAACAAAACCCACCTTTTCGACAACGCCTGCGACACCACCTGCAACCTATGCGGCACAAAAAGACAGGCTTCCGACCACGTCTACGATAACAGCTGCGACACGGATTGCAACGTCTGCGGAGCAACCCGCACGACTACCCATACCTATGACAATGCTTGCGACAAGACTTGTAACGTATGCGGAGCTACGAGAACGGTACCTGCCCACGTGTACGACAACAACTGCGACACAACTTGTGACGAATGTGGGCAGACCCGCGCCATTACTCACGATTATTCCGTTCAGGATAAAGATACTACTAATCACTGGATGAAGTGCTCTGTATGTGGCGCAATTGATGAATCTACCCGCGAAAATCACGGTTATAATAATGCTTGCGACACCACCTGTGATGAATGTGGATATGTTCGCGAAATCACTCACGATTACTCCGTGCAGGATAAGGATGCTGCAACCCACTGGTTAAAATGTTCTGTTTGTGGCACCATTGATGAAACTACTATCAAGGCTCACGGATACGACAACAACTGTGATACCACCTGTGATGAATGTGGATATGTTCGCGAAATCACTCACGATTATTCCGTACAAGATAAGAACGCAGAAACCCACTGGATGAAGTGCTCTGTTTGCGGTGCTATTGATGAAGCTACGCGCAAAAATCACGGTTATGATAACAACTGTGATACTACTTGTGACGAATGTGGCCAGACCCGCGCCATTACCCATACTTATGATAACGCCTGCGATACCACCTGTAACGTGTGCGGTGCTACCAGAACTGCCAGTCCTCACACTTACGACAACGATTGCGATACGACCTGTAACATTTGCGGAGAAAAAAGAGACCCGTCTCATAAATATTCCAATGCTTGCGATAATGATTGCAATGTATGCGGAGAAAAACGAACACCACCTCATAGTTATAGCAACGCCTGCGACGAAGAATGTAACCTTTGCGGTAATCTGCGAAAAGTGCCTGACCACGTCTACGACAACGCTTGTGACAAATACTGCAATGTCTGTTCTGCTGCACGGAAAGATGTTATCCATACATATTCTGATGACTGTGACGTAGATTGTAATGTTTGCGGTGCAAGCAGAAAAGCTCCCCACGTTTACGACAATGCCTGCGATGCAGATTGTAACGTATGTGAGGTAGTTCGTCGGGTTTCTGACCATGTGTATGACAACGACAAGGACCATAATTGCAATGAATGTGGCTTTGTTCGATTCACCCCTGGTGACTTGGACGGCATTCCTGGCATTAGCACGGATGATGCGATTTATCTCTTGTTTGCCATCAACTTCCCCGAAGCATATCCCGTAAGCCAGCCCCTTGACTTTGACGGCAACGGCGTAGTGGATACGGACGATGCGATTTATCTTTTGTTCCACGTAAACTTCCCCGAATCCTACCCCCTGCACTAAAAAAATAAAGCCTGAAAGGAGCAGAAAACTGCTCCTTTTTGTGTTGGTTGACAAAATTTGGACGGTGGGATAAAATGTTAGTGAAAATTCGAGATATTTCATCAGGAGAACAAAATGAAGAAGTTTTTGTCTTCGGTTTTGGTTTTGGCAATGGTACTGCCGCTGTGCTTTGTGTTTGAATCGCCTTTGCTGAAACTGTCCGTTTCTGCGGAAAACGGTGGCGACTATACTTACACCGTTTCAAAGGGCGAGGCGACGATTACAGCGGTTAACAGATCGATCAGCGGTGAAATTACAATCCCGTCTTCCTTGGGAGGTTTTCCGGTGACTGCCATCGGCATTGAGGCATTTCGGGAGTGCACGAAGCTGAATTCCGTTTATATTCCCGAATCCGTTACCACCATCAATACCAATGCATTTTACGGCTGTTCAAATCTTGCATCGATTCATATTCCCGACAGCGTTACCACCATCGGTGACGATGCTTTTTTTGATACGAAGTATTACAATACCGACGGAAATTGGACCAATAAGGTTCTTTATCTGGGGAATTATTTGATCGAAGCAAAAACGAATATTTCCGGCGCTTATTCTATCAAAGAGGGAACGAAAATCATTGCGGACGGAGCTTTTTTTCAATGTTCTTCTCTTACCTCCGTCACCATTCCAAACAGTGTGACAGCCATCAGCGCTGCGGCTTTTGCCGTTTGTAAAGCCTTAACGTCGGTAACCATTCCGAATTCTGTCACGTCCATCGGCGGTTTTGCTTTTGAACGCTGTACGAAGCTTGCTTCCATTACCATTCCCGCATCCGTTACGTTTCTTGGAGAGTGCGCCTTTTCCGAATGTACGAGGCTTGCTTCCATCTCCCTACCGAGCAGCATTCGCACCATCGGTAAGGATGCATTTTATGAAACGAAATATTGCAAAACTTCAACGAATTGGAAAAACAAGGTTCTTTATATCGGAAATCACTTGATTTTGGCAAAGTCTGATCTCTCCGGCTCTTACACCGTCAAAGACGGCACGAAAACCATCGCAAGTCTTGCCTTTAATTACTGCACGAAGCTGACCTCCGTTTCCCTTCCCGATAGCGTTGCCTCTATTGGCGATTCCGCTTTTTATATGTGCTCCAAGCTTACTTCATTGCGCATTCCCGCCGGCGTTACTTCTATTGGCTTGCAGGCTTTCTCCGGCTGCACGGGTTTGAGTTCCTTGACGGTTGCGGAGGGAAATTCGGTTTATCACAGCGCGGGGAACTGCCTTATTCAAACGAAAGAGAAAACTTTGATGTTCGGGTGCAGTTCTGCGGTCATTCCCGAGGACGGCTCGGTTACCGCCATCGGCGAATATGCTTTCTTTCAATGCAAAAATCTTAAATCCATATCCCTTCCCGAATCCGTTGAATCCATTGGAGAAAGCGCTTTTGAAGCTTGCGGTGATCTTGTTTCCGCGGTCATTTCTCCATCGGTGACGGCGATCAGCGATTCTGCGTTTTTCAATTGCACAAAGCTTTCCTCCGTCGTGCTTTCGAATGCTGTAACAACCATCGGAGCATGGGCGTTTTCGTGGTGCGAAGCGCTGAAATCCATTACGGTTCCAAACGCCGTTACTTCCATTGGCGAGAGCGCATTTTACGGCTGTGATGCTTTGGCGCAGGTTTGGTATATCGGCACTGCATCGGAGCAAAAGAGAATTTCCATTGCAGATTGCAATGACGATCTTGAATCTGCGCTTTGGCATTACGCGGATAACGTCTGTGACGATACCTGCGACGCTTGCGGAGCAAAGCGCGACGTCGATCCCCACGGCTATGACAATGCCTGCGATGCCGTTTGTAATGGTTGCGGCGCTGCCAGAAGCGTACCCGATCACGTGTATGACCATGCTTGTGATACTTCTTGTAACGTTTGCGGAGAAATTCGCGCCGTCTCCTCCCACCTGTATGACAACGACTGCGATGCAGATTGTAACCTCTGCGGTGTCACCCGCACGGCAGGGCCCCACAGCTACACCGCCGATTGCGATTCCGACTGCAATCTTTGCGGATTCGTTCGCAAAGCTCCCCATACCTATGACAACGATGAAGATCCGGTCTGCAACGCTTGCGGCTATGAAAGACCCCCCTACACCCCCGGCGACGTGGACGGTATTCCCGGCATTGGCACGGACGATGCGATTTATCTCTTGTTTGCCATCAACTTCCCCGAATCCTATCCCGTCGGCCAGCCCCTTGACTTCGACAGAAACGGCGTAGTGGATACGGACGATGCGATTTATCTTTTGTTCCACGTAAACTTCCCCGAAAATTATCCCTTATATTGAAAAAAGAGCCTTCGGGCTCTTTTTTTGCGGGGGAGTGAAAAGTGAAATGGGTTTACCAAACAAGACGGTTTTTTTTCAGGTGGGTTTATTTATGAAAAATGAATAAAAAAATCGTGAAAATGCGAGGGTTTTTATTGACTCTTGCGGGCGTGGATGATATACTTTTTCTGAATAGGGAAAGCTTTACGCTTTGTTCCTGTATTTGAAAAACAAGGAGATTGAAAATGAGTATATTTTATGCAGGCTTCGGTCGGGAGGATTATACGCCGGATCAGGTGATTCGACTGAACAGCGTGAAATTCAGCGATGAAGTGGTTGCACCCATCAAGGTAACCTGTATCGCTTTGAATGACGGAGAAAAGACCGTTCTGCTTTTTTCCAACGACTTAAGAGGAGCTGTTCCTTGGTACGTTAAACAGGTGAAGGACCGCGTGGGTGAGGCGACGGGTATTCCCGCGGGAGATATTTTCGTATCTGCCACCCACAATCATTCCTGCCCCGACATCAATTACCACGAGGAAGACGTGATGAAGGATTGGCTGGAGAGAATCGCATTCCCCGCGGTGGTAAGCGCCGCCAAGAACGCCATTGCCGATCTTTCTCCCTGCACCTTGAAAATGGGTAAGACCCAGGTGCACAAGGTTGCGTACACCCGCAGATATTTCCGCGAGGACGGTACGTTCCACGGCATTCACGTGCCTAAGGTCAGCGATGCGCCTCTTGCCCGTCACGAGACCGAGGCAGATCCCGAGCTTCGTGTGCTCCGCTTTGTTCGAGAGGGCAAAAAGGACGTGGTTTTGGTCAACTTCCAGGTTCACGCGGCTACTGCGCTCTCCACTACCACCAATCTTTGCGCAGACTTCATTACCCCCCTTCGTGAGGACGTTGAGGAAAAGCACGAGGTTCTGTTGATGTATCTGCAGGGCGGTTGCGGTAACTCCAATACCTATTCCAAGATCGATCCCGACGCGCCCAACGACGACTATCTTTTGGCAGGTCACCGCATCGCAGAGGGTGTTATGGAGATTTTGGACGATCTTCAGCCTGTTGAGAGTGGTAAGCTTTTCGTGGAGAACGGTTCTTACGAGGCGGTGGTCAACCACGCTAAGACCCATATGGCTCCTCTTGCGCTGGAGCTGTTCCGCAAGATCGAACGCGAAGGCATTAAGACCGAGAAAGAAAAAAAGGAGCTTTTCCAAGCCAACGGCTTTGCTTCCCGTTACGAAGCTGCCGCCATCAACCGCAGAAGCAAAATGGGCAAGACCAGTGCGATTGCTTTGTCTACCCTGTGCTTCGGTGACGTGGCGCTGACCTTTACCCCCGGCGAGTATTTTGACGTATTGTACCGTCAGATCCGCGAGGCTTCTCCCTTTGCACTTACCATGACCATGGGCTACACCAACGGCGCCGCTTCCTACGTGCCCGATGCCTTTGCTTTTTCCAACGGCGGTTACGAGCCCTTGCAGTGTCCCTATATTCCCGGTACGGGTGAATCCTGCGCCATGGAATTGATCCGTCAGCTGAATTTTTTGAAAAAGCAGTCCCTGCAATAAAAAATAAAATTTGGAGATGAAACAATGAAAAGAATTCTTTCTTTATTCCTTGCCTGTTTGATGGTGTTGTCTTTGTGCGCCTGTTCTTCCAGCCTTGCTACCGAGGAAACTGTAGAGGAGAAGACTGCTACGGCGACCTCGGACGTTAAGAAAGAGGATAAAAAGATCGTTTATCCCGAGGGCTTTTCCGCAGGCTTCGGCAGAACGGATATTACCCCCGAGCTCTTTCCCGTGGATCTTGGCGGCGGTGCCATGGCTACCAGCGTGGCTGACCCCCTGTATGCATCCTGCACCGCGCTTTGCGACGGTAAAAACGTGGCGCTGATCTATCACTTGGATATGAAGCAGTGCAATATGGAATTTTTTGAAATGGTCACCAAGCGTCTGACCAAGAAGTTTAACGTTCCCGCAGACAACGTGATTCTCAACACCACCCACTCTCACAATTCTCCCGTAAGCGTTATGGGTACGGAGGGCAACACGGTAAGATATTTGCAAAAGGTATTGAAGGCGCTGGATGAAGCGGCAGAGCTTGCGCTTTTGGACCTTGCTCCCGCAGAAATTTACACGGCAAAGGGGCATACTCCCCAATTTGCCTTTGTCCGCAGATATTTGATGGGTGACGGCTCCTGGAACGGAATTCAGATGAATAACCCCAACACGGATTACAAAGAGCACGAATCCGAGGCAGACGACGAGCTGCGTACCATCCGTTTTGACCGCGGTGATAAAAAGGATATTCTCCTTGTTAACTGGCAGGCACACGCGGCACACGGCAGAGGCGTACACCCCAATTTGATCACCTCCGACTTTATTTACGAGCTCCGCAGCGGCGTGGAAAAGGATCTGGACGTACATTTTTCCTATCACAACGGTTCTTCCGGTAACTTGAACTTTACTTCCTATTTGCCGGGTGAACAGAAGTTTCCCGATTTTCACGCAGTAGGATACGCTTTGGTTGACGTGGTAAAAGAAACGGTAAAAACCGAAGAAAAGGTAAGCTCCGGCGAAATCAAGTCGGCTACCACCGTGGTAACCTGTGAGGTTTTCGTGGATAGCGACAAGCTCATTGAGGGCGCCCAGAAATACGCCAACGCCAACGAGGAACAGAAGGCGGAGATTTTGGCAGAATACGGCCTGATTTCCAGCTATCACGCATCTGCGGTCAACTCCCGTCAGAGAAGAATTACAAACACCGGTCCTACCGCAGACATTAAGCTTTTCGCCATTTCTTGCGGCGACATCGCATTCTTTACCAGCCCCTTTGAGCAGTTTGACTCCGACGGAAAGTATATCCGTGACAACTCCCCCTTTAAAATGACCTTCTCCTGTGCATATTCCAACGGTCATAACGGCTACCTGCCTTCCTCCGCGGCATATCCCCACGGATGCTACGAGGTTTACACCACTCCCTTTGTTTACGGAACTTCCGATAAGCTGAATGCAGGTTCTATCGGTCTGCTGAATGAGTTATATCAGTAATTCCATTCCTTTTTTGAAAAGAGAAAAGAAAGGATAAATTTATGAAAAAAATTTTTGTATTGTTTATGGCGCTTGTGATGGTTCTTCCCCTGTGCGCTTGCGCTTCTTCTTCCTTGGCGTCCGAGGAGACCGTGGAGGAGGCAAAAACCGAAACGAAAGAAACTGTTGAAGAAAAAGGCGAGATCGTCTTCCCCGAGGGCTTTTCCGCAGGCTTCGGCAGAGCAGACATTACCTGTGAGGTTCCCGCTACCATCGGTCCCGACACCGAAGCAACCATGGTAGCAGACCCGTTGTATGCGACCTGCACCGCCATTTGTGACGGTGAGGAAGCGGCTTTGTTGTTCCATCTGGACGCCAAGGAGATTCCCGTAAACTTTTTGAATATGGTAACCCGTCGTCTGAAGAAGGACTACGGCATTGCCGAGGATCACGTGATTCTGAACGCTACCCACTCTCACAATTCACCTACCAGCCTTACCGGTAATACCCGTTGGCTGCAGAAGCTGCTCAACGGCATTTCTGCCGCGGCAGGAGACGCTCTGCGCGATCTTGCTCCCGCAGAGGCTTATGTTTCCAAGGGCGATACCACCGGCTTTGCATTCGTAAGAAGATACCTTTTGGCAAACGGCAAATATAAGTGCAATCCTTCTTCGGGAGATAACGCTGTGGAGCATGAATCCGAGGCGGATCCCGAACTTCGCGCCATTCGTTTTGAACGCGGTGACAAGAAGGATATTCTCCTTGTAAACTGGCAGTGCCACGCCGCCCACGGCAGAAGCGCACATCCCACCTGGATCTCCTCCGACTTTATTCACGGACTTCGCGCGGGTGTAGAGAAAGACTTGGACGTTCACTTCTCCTATCACAACGGTGCATCCGGCAACCTGAACTTTACCAACGCGACCGGTCCTCAGAAAGCCAATTACGAAACCGCGGGCAAAGAGCTTGTGGGCGTTGTAAAGGAAACCATTAAGAACGAAGAAAAGGTTAATACCGGCAAGATCAAGACCGCGCATTCCGAGGTAACGCTGGGCGTTATTCAGGACAGCCCCGAGCGTGTAGAGGGTGCCAAGAAATACGGTTCCGCCGCCAAAACGGAAAAAAATGAGGTTCTTTCCCAGTACAATCTGATCTCCTCTTACGAGGTTTCTGCCATCAACAACCGTCAGTCCTTCGGCACGGAAAAGGCTGTTCCCCTGTATGCCATTGCTTTTGGTGATATTGCGTTTTCTACCAGCCCCTTCGAGCAGTTTGACTCCGACGGAAAGGCAGTTCGCGATGCTTCTCCCTTTAAAATGACCTTCTCCTGCGCCTACTCCAACGGTGCTTTCGGCTATCTGCCTTCTTCTTTGGCATATCCCCACGGCTCTTACGAGGTTTACACCACCTACTTCGTTCAGGGCTCCTCTGATCTGGTTGTACAGGGTCAGATTGCATTGCTGCAAGAATTAGCTTCTGCTTCGTAATCTGCTTTGTAAATTTGGCTGCGACTTCGTCAGGACGTCGAAAAAAACTCGGTTATTTGCGTTCAGCAAACGCCCTCGTCTTTTTCTTGCCTTCCTTGTCTCGCTCAAATTTACTTCGCAGAACTGCTTCGTAAATTTAGCTATGAGTTTGTTGTGCTTCGGAAAAAGTCTCGATTATTTACTGCAGTAAACTCCCTCGACTTTCCTTGCACGCCTCGCTTCGCGCGTTTTTACTTCGCAGAAGGGTTTGAAATTTGGCTGCGACTGCGTTCTTTTGAGAAAAAACATTTTAATTTTTGCGTAAAGCTTTCTTTGCTACTTTCTTTCTCGAAAGAAAGTAGAGAAAGGATAAAATAAAATGAGTACATTACAAGTTGGTTTCGGTAGAGAAATTTACAATCCCGATACCCCTCAGCCTCAGAACAGCACCTGCACGGGATATTCGGTTCTGACGGCGATTATGGTTACCTGTGTAGCCATCAGTGACGGGGAAAAGACCGCTTTGATCTTTTCCAACGATTTGCGAAACCATTCACCGCAGTTTATTGAAAGATACGTTGCCGAGGTGGTAGAGGAGACGGGTGTTCCCGCTGAAAACATTTTGGTTTCCACCACCCACAACCATTCTTCTCCCGACGTGAATTTTTACAAAAGACGGGAAGAAGTTACCGACTGGGCAGAGCGCATTGCTTTTCCCGCCGTGCGCCGTGCCGCAAAGAATGCCATAGAGGATCTTTCTCCCGTAGAGAAGGTAAGCTGCGGAAATTCCAACGTGGAAACCGTAACTTACGTGCGCCGCTATTTTTGTGAGGATGGTGTTTTTCGCACCAATGCGGGAAAGAAGAACAATCCCATCGCCCACGAAACCGAGGCGGATACCGAGCTCCGCGCCGTTCGTTTTCACAGAGAAGATAAAAAGGACGTGGTCCTGACCAATTTCCAGGTTCACGCGGCTACGGCTTTGGGCGCTTCTCCCGATGTGATCTGTTCCGACTTTCTCCATGCATTCCGTCAAACCGCAGAGGCACGCACGAAACTTTTGGTTTGCTATTTGCAGGGTGGTTGCGGAAATCTGAATACCTATTCCCGTATCCATCCCGAGGCTTGCAACACCGACTACGATAAGGTGGGCAGACTGATTGCCGAGGGAATGCTCCGCGCTCTGGAGGATGCCCAAGAGGTCGATTTTGACGGCTTTGTGGTGCAGAAGGAATATTATACCGGATACACCGACCATACCCGCGATCACTTGGTGGAAAAAGCCCGCGCGGCATTGAAGCACGTGCGTGAAAACATCAAGGATGAGAAAGAGGCAAGACAGTATTTTATCCGGCAGGGCTTTGGCAGTCGCTTGGATGCAGGTGCCGTCATCAGTAAAAGCGAAATGGAGCGCACCCGCCAAATTCCTCTTTCCACTGTTTGTTTCGGTGATGTAGGTATTACCTTTGCCCCCTTTGAGCAGTTTGATACCAACTGTATGCAGATTCGGGCGGCTTCCCCCTTCAAGACGACCTTGACGGTAGGCTATACCAACTTCCGCCACCACTATTTGCCCTCTGCCTATGGCTTTGTCAACGGCGGTTACGAGGGCGGTCAGTGCTATTACATCCCCGGTACGGGTGAAATTGTGGCACTGGAATTTTTGAAGCAGTTGAATAAGGCGTCTGCCGAGATCAAAAACAAATAAAGAAACGTTTCGATTGTAGACCTGAAAGGATTGTTATGAGCAAATTGCAGATCGGCTTTGCCAGAGAGTGCTATACGCCCGACACCGTGCTTCCTCAAAACAGCCAGCGCATGGGAAAAGATTTCCGCAGTGATCTGTACGTCACCTGCGTTGCCCTGCGTGAGGAAGATACCACCGCCTTGATTTTATCCAACGATCTGCGCGGTGTATCGGATAACTGGGCAAAAGCCTACCATAAACTTGTGATGCAGGAAACGGGCTTGCCCGAGGAGTGCATCCAGATTACGGCGACCCATAATCATTCCGCCCCCGATATCAGCTACTACGGAAAGAGGGAAGACATCAACGAGTGGGCGGAGCGCATTGCGTTCCCCGCCATTTGCCGTGCCGTTCACGGCGCTTTGGCAGATCTTTCCCCCGTTGTGAAGCTTACCTCGGGTATAAGCCGGGTGGATAACGTAACTTTTGTTCGCAGATACTTAAGAACCGATGGTACGTTCTGCGGCATTCAGGGCTCCGATGGTTCGGATGCGCCGCTTTCCCATCACGAGACCGAGGCAGATACTCAGCTTCGCGCCTTGCGCTTTTACCGCGAGGGTAAAAAAGACGTGGTCTTTACCAATTTCCAGGTTCACGCCGCTACCGCAAACGGAAGTGCAAAGGAGCAGATTTGTTCCGACTTTCTCCACGAATTTCGCAGAGTTTCCGAAGAACGCGGCGATTTTTCCGTGATTTATCTGCAGGGCGGATGCGGAAACCTGAATACTTATTCCAAAATCTATCCCGAGGCTTGTAATCGGGACTTCGATCGGGTTGGCTGTCTGATCGGAGAGGGAACCTTGCGCGCCCTGGACGGGGGAGAGGAAATTGCCTTTGACCGTCTGATCGTGCAGAGAGAATTTTATACGGGAATCGTAGACCATACCCGCGATCACCTTTTGGAACAGGCAAAAGCGGTACAGAAGGAAATCCGTGAAAAGGGCTTGAACGATAAGACGGGCAGGGATATTTATCAGGCGGCAGGCTTTTCAGGCAGACTTGACTGCAGTGCCATTATAACCAAAAGTCAGATGCAGAAAACCGCGCAGATTCCGCTGTGCACCATTTGTTTCGGTGACGTGGGCATCACTTTTTCTCCCTTCGAGCAGTTTGATACCAACTGCATTCAGATTCGCGATGCTTCTCCCTTCAAGACGACCTTGACCGTAGGCTACGCCAATCGCCGTCATCACTATTTGCCCTCGGCTTACAGTTTTACCAACGGCGGCTACGAGTGTCAGCAGTGCTACTATATTCCCGGTACGGGCGAAACGGTTGCACTGGAATTTTTAAAGCAGTTGCAAAAAGCGAAGAAGATGATGAAATAAGGTGAGGTCCTCCCCATACCCCGCACGCTTTTGAAAAAAGAACAGAAAGGTTATATTATGAGTAATTTACAAGTCGGCTTTGCCAGAGAAATCTATTCACCCGACACCCCGCAAACGCAGAACGGTGTTAAAACCGGCTATTCCGTCTTAACGGACGTTACGGTAAGCTGTGTTGCCCTGCGCAACGGAGAGGAGACCGCTTTGATTTTCTCCAACGACATCCGCAACCTTGCCGATGAATTTACGGAGGTGTTCCGCAAAATCGTTGTAGAGGAAACGGGTGTCAAGGCAGATAACATTATGATCTGCTGTACCCACAACCATTCTGGCCCCCCCCCCCCCCATAACCCTTACAGAGACG
>JAZOSM010000148.1:0-2821 GCA_045657125.1 Eubacteriales bacterium | reverse complement strand
TCGCTGCGGTATCAATCAGAACGTGATCGTAGCTCTTCAGTCTGACTCTGATCTTTTCCTTTACTGCCATTGTTTTTGCCTCCTTATCAGATTTCGCCCGTCTGCCGACGCCCCTATATATAATGTAGGGTTTTGCGGCAGGCCGCGTTTTTGCAAGGCAGGCTTCTCCACAACACTGTTCCGTGTGTTTCTTTACCCTTCTGAAAAATGCGGAGTTTATTCGTCCTATCAGCATCTAAGACGAACAAATTCCGGAAAAGTCAAGACACACCGACATGTTACGGTGAATACCTTTCGCCCGGTTCAACGGACATACTCCACGAAAATTACCTGCTTACGGCGTCCCGCAGCAGCAACCTTTCGCTTCATCGCATATCAAGCCTATATATTTTATCACAAACTTGGAAAAAAATCAAGTTTATTTTATCTCAAAACAAAACGAACTTTACAAAATTCAAGTGTATATTTTTGGTTATATCATACAAAAATTACCCTCTTTTTCAGTTTTTTCAACAGAAACAAAGGCCTTTTCAAATCAAAACACAAAAAAACGTTCCTTGCGTTGTATTTTTGATATTTACATTTTTTCAGAAACCTTACAAACCTTCACATTTTATTCAAATTTATGTTATATAATAATACGGAATACGAAAAAGGACTGATTAACAGTATGTTGAAACACAAAAACGCTTCTTTGGCACTCAAATATGCTGCCTACGCTGCCATCTTTCTCGGTGCAATCCTTGAAGTCGTGGCGATGCTTACGGCGTATGAACCAACCGCGCATTATTTCAAAGCCGATGCCCCCCTCCCTCTCTTCGCGCTGATCAGCGTGACACTCGGAGCGCTTTGCGGAATTGCCTCTGCCCTCTTGTCGGACAAGCAATCCTTGGCGGGAACGCCCTTTCACTCCCCTGCCGCCGCTCTCATCACGTGCGTCGGATTCTTACTGGGCGGTGTTTTGATGCTTTTGATCGCATCCGGCCTGCTTTCCTTCCTCACTTCTCTCCTCTTTCTCGTCTCTGCGCTCTATGCTTTTCTCAGTGCCACCTCGCTGGCAACGAAAAAGCCGTCGGCTTTGGCGCTTCTCGGCTTTTTTACCGTAGCGGCGTGTGCCGTCGGAAACGTCTATTGCTATTTTGACGTTTCTCTCGAAATGAACGCACCCGTCAAACTCGCAATTCAAATGGCACTCCTGTTCTCCATGCTCTACTTCACGGGTGAGCTTCGGTTTCTGCTCGGAAGAGCAAAGATATGTCTCTACCTTATTCTTTCCTACTGTGCCATGGCAGCATGTGCCCTCTGCGCGCTCGCCATTCCCGTTTCGTATTTTCGAGGGATCCTTCCCCGTTACGATTATTATGCGCTTTCCATCGTCGCGCTCGGCATCCTTGTGTCCATCCCCTGGAAAATCCGCGCACTCTCCCTGACACGCGTAATCCCCACCGACTCAAACGAGCCCACCGACACCGACGAAAACGAAAGTGACGCACTTGAAAGTGACGTCGCACCTTCCGAGGAGATCGCAAGCACTCCCGATTTCCCTCTCCCCGCGGACGCTCCGCAGGATCATGACACCGAAGAACAAAAGGAGACAGACGAGGAATGAACGCCAACGTACGTATCCAATGGTTGCATAAAAAGTTGACCATGAAAAGTTATCCGAACGCCCAGCGTCTTGCCGAGCGTTTTGGGATCTCGCACCGACAGGCGCAGAGAGATTTTGACTATCTGCGAAAGAAGCTGGGGGCTCCCATCGCCTATGACAACAGCAAAAAAGGATTTTACTATGAGGAATCCTTCGTTCTCCCTCTGCTTCTTTCCTCCGACAATGACGAGATATACATCCCCGAAATCTTCAACGTGCAAAGCAACGAGGAATTAGGCGCGGATGAATCCATCATTCAGATGCAGATTCCCTATTCCGCGGTCATTGAGATCAAAAACAAGCTGACCGCACTGGAGCTTAGCAACTATATCGTTGCCAAGCAATCCCAAAACCGCTACGTTTGCGAATTCCACAGTATTGAAAAGTTCTTGGCGCTTCTTTTATCCCTTGATGCGGACTTCCGCTTGATCGAACCCTATTGGCTTCGCGAACGGATCATCCGCTCGGCAAAAAGAGTACTTGCCAACAATGAGGATGAAACCAATTGAACAATAAAATTGCCCATGTCAAGACAATGCGTTTTGACATGGGCGATTATTTTATCTTAAATCAACATATTCCGATTCATATTCTGTTTTTTAGCCGAGGATTTTTCACTGTTTTTTCACTGCTTTTTCGTTTTTCCAAATTTAAAAACTTGGAGAACTCATTTTCTCTACTGATTAAATTCTTTCAAACACCAGCGTCGCCTGAATTCTGTCACCGCCGCCAAAGCCCTTGCTGCCTCCGTTGGTGGTGGACATGGTATGCAAGCGATATCCCTTGGCAGCTTGCTCGTTGATCACCTTTTCCAATTCGCTCAAGTTTCTCGAGCCGTGACCGAGCCATTCCTCCTTCAAAACAACCTGAAGTACTACGTATTGCATAAAAAGAACCTCCATTTGATCATTTACATCCTTGGATGTACTTACTTACAGTATATCTCATATCTGTCCAAATGTCAACAAACAAATACTGGGGCCGAGTCACTGACGAAGCCCCTGCACAAAAAAGCCGACGGTCCGGCTTTTTTGATGCGCGGAATTTGCGGTTTTCGCTGCAGATTCTTTGAATGTTAGCTAAATTAACGCGAAAATTGCGGCGTTTCGCCGCAAAGCAAAAACGACGGAGGTGAGTACCAAATGCGTTTTCGCATTTGACTCACCCCCAAAG
>JAZOSM010000147.1:0-21919 GCA_045657125.1 Eubacteriales bacterium | reverse complement strand
TAAGGTTTTTTCTCCTTTTTCCTGTTTTTTAATCTCGTCCCAATTTTTTTGGATTTGTTCTTCTGCCACGGCTTCTTCGCGGAAAATATGGGGGTGACGGCGAATCATCTTTTTGCAAATCCCGTCTATGACCTCCTCCATAGCAAAACGGTTTTCTGTTTCGGCAATGGAGGTGTGAAATACCACCTGAAGCAGTACGTCCCCAAGCTCCTCGCAAAGGAGCTTGTCATCTTTTCGGTCGATGCCCTCGCACACCTCAAAGGCTTCCTCCACGAAGTTGTTTCGAATGCTTTCGTGGGTTTGTTCCCGATCCCAAGGGCATCCCTCGGGAGAACGGAGCAGGGCAACGAGCCGGGTCAGATCTTCAAAGCTGTAGTGATCCTTTTCTGCAAATTCACGCTTGTTCACGGGTATCCTCCTTCAGCGTTTCCAAAAGCTCGTATACGCTTCTGACCCCTACCAGCTTTACACCCGCAGGCTTCTTTTTCAAACGGTCTGCTTGCTTTTTGGGAAGCAAAATCGTTTCAAAGCCCAGTCTAGCCGCTTCTGCGATTCTAAGGTCCGAGTCACCGATGGTACGGCATTCTCCCGAAAGACCGACTTCGCCGATGGCAATCAAACTTCCCGGTAGAGAAAGATCCAAAGCGCTTGAAAGCAGCGCCGTGCATATTCCCAAATCCGCAGCGGTTTCATCCAGCTTCAAGCCGCCTACCACGTTCAGGTATACGTCTTTGTCAAAAAATCTAAGACCCAGGCGTTTTTCCAATACCGCCAAAAGCATCGACATACGGTTATAGTCCACACCGCTGGAAAGTCTTTTGGGATTCGGGAAGGGAGACTTGGTTACCAGAGCCTGCACCTCGGTCATAATGGGGCGCGTTCCTTCCATCAGGCAAACAGGGCAAGAACCCGAAACGTGCTTGGGACTGTCCTCCAGAAGTCTGCGGCTGGGGTCGGGCACTTCCTCCAGACCGCTGTCGGTCATTTCGAAAAGTCCGATTTCATTGGTGGATCCGTATCGGTTTTTGATGGCGCGGAGAATACGGCAGCTTTGCGTCCGTTCCCCTTCGAAATACAAAACCACGTCTACCATGTGTTCCAAAAGTTTGGGGCCTGCGATAACGCCGTCCTTGTTTACGTGACCCACCAAAATGGTGGAAAAGCCAACCTTTTTCGTCAGAGCGAGAATTCTTGCGGTGCAAGCCTTTACCTGAGTTGTGCTTCCCGGGGATGAGGAGAGGGAAGAGTCCTGCATGGTCTGTACCGAATCGATAATCAAAATATCGGGCGCGATTCTTTGGATTTCTGCGGTAATTCCGTCAATGTCGGTTTCGCATTGCAGATATATATTTTCACTTAAAGCAGAAAGCCGTTTTGCGCGCATTTTGATTTGCAGTTGGGATTCCTCACCGGAAACGTAAAGCACCTTCAGGTCTTTCATCTCCTTGCAAATCTGTAACAGCAGTGTGGATTTGCCGATGCCCGGCTCACCTGAAATCAAGGCAATGGAGCCGCGGACGATTCCGCCGCCCAAGGCACGGTCCAATTCGCCGATACCTGTTTGATAACGTTCACCGAACAGGGTTTCTTCCTGTATTTCGCACAACTTTACAGCCCCTGCAAAATCTTCGGGAATCGTCTGCTTTTGTAATTTGTTTTGTGCAGAGGGAGCTCGTTGTACGTCTTCCTCCATCGTATTCCATTCACCGCATTCGCGACATTGACCCGACCATTTGCTTTGCACGGCGCCGCAGGCGGAGCACACGTATACGATTTTTGTTTTATCTGCCATATCAAACCTCTGTTTTTGAGCTTTTTTATATTATAAGGAAAAATGGCTTCAGTGTCAATTTTTACTTGATTTTTTTGCGAAAAAATGTTATACTCATCACGTGTACAGGAGGAATTATGAAACGAAATTTTGTCTATATTTCCGAAACAAATGACGCCCACGCCAATATGGCAAGAGACGAGTGGTTTCTAAAATTTGTAAAGAATGACGATTTGATTTTGCATTTTTATCAAAATGAAAACGCCGTGATTATCGGCAAAGGACAAAATCCATGGGTGGAGTGCGATCTGTCCAAAATGAATCGGGATCAGGTTCAGCTTGCCCGCAGACTCAGCGGCGGCGGCGCGGTCTATCACGACTTGGGAAATTTGAATTTCTCTTATATATGCGGTAAGGATCGATTTGATAAGGAGGGACTCCTTGCTCTGGTTGCAAGATCATTAAACGACCTTGGAATTTCCTGTGAGGTTTCCGGCAGAAACGACCTGCTTTGCGACGGCAAGAAATTCTCCGGTAACGCCGTTGCCGATTATAAAGGCGCAAAGCTTTTTCACGGAACGCTTTTGATCTCCAGTGATTTGGAAAAGCTTTCCGGCTATCTGACCGTAGATCCCAAAAAGATCTCCTCCAAGGGAATTGCTTCGGTTCGCTCACGGGTTTGCAATCTGAACGAATTTCAGCCCGATCTTACCGTCAAAGCTGTTCAAAAACAGATCGTAAAAAACTTTGCAGAAACCTTTGGATATTACGGAGAGTTTTTGTTTTCCGAACGGGAGAGGGCGGAGGTTGCGGATTTGACCTGCCGCCATTCCGATTCTGCCTGGTATCTGGGGCAAACGCCGAAATTTGATTTTGAGTTTCGTGAAAGACTTCCCTGGGGTTCTCTACAGCTTTGTATTTTGGCGGAGAAAGGCAGACTTGCTTCCATCAAAGCGTTTTCCGATGCAATGGATCCCACTCTTTGTCCTGCCATTGAGAAAACTCTTGAAGGGGTGTTTTGCGATAATCACTCCATCCAAAATGCGTTTGGGGCATCTGAAATTCCCGAATTAAAAATTCTTTCCCAATATGATTTTCTGTAAGAGAAAAGGCAGTGAAACCACAGGTTCACTGCCTTTTTATCATAGGCTTTTTTTGATTCCTTTGTAGAGGTGAACGATGTTCAGATCTTCTTCCAGATTAAAGCCGTGGGCACCCTCAATATCCTTATCGTCGTAACGGGGATAGCCGTTTGCTTCATCAATTTTGTGAGATCCGTGATCCATTGCAAATCCCAGGAGCGTGTTATGCTGCTTCCAATGGGTAGAGATCATATCGTAAATTACGCTGAACAGACGGTCGTTGACCTTTAGCTCCGCCAAGGCTTCAATGCTTTCCGGTCCGTAGTTGTGCATTTGTGCATCGTAGTTTCCGTTGTAAAGCATAATGAAATCGTGCTCGTCCTTCAGAATCAGCTCCATTCCCACGGAAATGGCTTCGTCCACGTCGCGGCATACGAAGCAATCCATATCCCGTCCACCGAAAATAATACCCACGCTCATATTTTCATAAGCTACGATGGCGGGCTTTTTTCCTGCACGGATCAGGGCATCGAACAGCGTGTCGATGGTCAGTACGGGCTTTACGTATCCTTGGATTCCGTGTGCCTCGGGCTGTGCGCCGCTGTACATGGTGGCATAACAAACGGGGGTAAAGGAGGGGAGTACCGCGCAAAGGGGAATTTCGATATCTGCTTTTTCGCGGGTGCGCTCAGTCAAATTCGGATATTTTTCATAGACCCATTGGGGGATGGCATCGGGGTTGTACATAAAGACGCGGTCTGCTTTTCCGCCGTCGAAAATCGAATCAATGTATGCTTTCAGATCGGGATTGGGGGCAGCCGCTTCCTTGGGAGCGTCAACGCCGAGCGCGTAAGTCAGACAAGCGCAGATTCCGTCCAGAGAATTGGGATTTAAATTCATGGTGATTCCTCACTTTTTATTGTTGTACGATTATTTTACTATAAATTGCGAAAAAATCAAGATAACAAATAAAAAAACCGCTGATTTACAGCGGCTTTTTGTATTTAAGCAAGAATGTTGTTGACCAGATCGTTGATACCCGTGGTGGGATACTGCTCAACGTGACCTGCATCCACAAGCTTTGCCAAGGAAGGATCGATGGGCAGACGTGCGTATGCGGGAATGTCAAATGCCTTCGCAGTTTCCTCTACGTGGCTTTCACCGAAAATCGAATGCTGTTTTCCGCAGTCGGGGCAGGTGTAGTAAGACATGTTTTCCACCAGACCCAAAATCGGAATGTTCATCAATCGAGCCATCTTTACAGCCTTTTCCACGATCATGGTAACAAGCTCCTGCGGAGAGGTTACGATGACGATGCCGTCAACGGGCAAAGACTGGAATACGGTCAGAGGTACGTCACCCGTTCCGGGAGGCATATCCACGTACATATAGTCCACGTCGCCCCAGTTTACTTCGGTCCAGAATTGCTTGACGGTTCCTGCGATAACGGGTCCGCGCCAAACGATGGGATCGCTTTCGTTTTCAAGCAGAAGATTCAGACTCATTACTTTGATTCCGCCGAGACTTTCTGCGGGAATCAATCCCTCGTCGTCTGCAGTTGCTCTTTCGTGAATACCGAATGCTTTGGGGATGCTGGGACCTGTCAGGTCGGCATCCAAAATTGCCGCTTTTTTACCTGCCTTGGCGGTTGCGCTGGCGAGCAGGGAAGTGACAAGGCTCTTTCCGACACCGCCCTTACCGGATACGATGCCGATTACCTTTTTTACGTTGCTGTTTTTATTGGTCTTTTCAATCAGACTTTGTTTTCTTTCACCGCAGTTTTGGGAACAACTGCTGCAATCATGGGAACATTCGCTCATAGTTCTACCTCGCTTTCAACATACAATTATAGTTTCTTTTTCGTTTTTGTCAATGCATCTTTACTTTTTCTCCTTGTTATGATATAATATTTTATTATTAGTTATAAGGGGGAGTGTGTTATGCAGCGGTTGAAAGCGTTGTTTTCAAAGCCTTTGGTCCTGCTTTTTTGCTCTGCGTTGCTTGCCGCTTTGCCCTTGACTTTTCCCTCAATCTTCCTTTTGTCCTGGGTTGCATTCATTCCTTTCTTTCTGACAATTTTAAATACGTCCGGGACGGGAAAACTGCGCTATGCCTTTGGCAGAGGCGTGTTTTTCGGCTTTTTCTATAACCTGTTTGTGTACTACTGGTTTTTATGGCTGTACCCGATGGATTTCGCAGGGCTTGATCGCGCTTCCTCCCTTGGTGTTGTGATTCTTGCGTGGCTGGGAATCAGTTTTGCCCACGGTCTGCTTTTTGCCATTCCCACCCTTTTGTGCCACTTTGTCGGAAGAAAAAGCGGTAGCCGCATATTTCTTCTGTTCACGGCAATCGTCGGAATTTTGTTTGCAGAGTGGATTCCCACCCTTTCTCAGGTTGCCTTTCCTTGGGTTCGCGTGGCTCTGGGGCAGTATAAAGCTCCCGCATTGATCCAATTTGCTTCCGTATTCGGGATTTACGGCGTTGATTTTTTGATTCTCGCCGTATGTGCCATTCTTGCCTTGGCTCTTTCTTCCAAGGTTCGCAAGGAAAGAAGTGTCTTTTTCTTGGCGGCGGTTTTGCTGTTTGCGTCGAATCTTGTGTACGGCGTTTTTCGCATTGCGACCGTCGACGAAGGGGAGTCCATAACCGTATCTTCCGTACAGGCGTGTGTTCTTTCGGGGGAAAAGTGGAGTGGCTTGGGCGCACTGGACGCCTACGTTGACGTAACGCGTCAAGCACCTTCCTGCGATTTGATTCTATGGCCGGAAAGCGCCGTTCCCATCAATCTTGCCACTTATCCGGAACTGCTTGAGGAATATCAACTGCTTTCCGCCGAGCTTGATACGCCTATGATGATGGGGTGCTTTTGGAAAATCGACGGCAAAACCTCCAACAGCGTGATCCTTTTGGACGAGTCTTCCGTTTCCGAAGTGTATTCCAAAAGACATTTGGTTCCTTTCGGTGAAAAAATGCCTTACCGCGAAGTGCTTTCCCGTCTTATCCCCGTGCTTGAACAGATCAATATGCTGTCTTCCGACTTGGCAGAGGGAACGAAATCCGTAATCATCCAAGGAGAAAAGGGAAACTTCGGCAGCATTATCTGCTTTGAATCCCTGTTTCCGTCCCTTACCCGTCAAAGCGTGAAGGACGGCGCGGAAATGATCGTTCTCGTGACCAACGATTCCTGGTACGAGGATTCGCCTGCGGTGTGGCAGCATCTTGCACACGCCGTTTTCCGCAGCGTGGAAAATTCCCGCAGTACAGCCCGCTGTGCCAATTCGGGTGTTTCTGCCTTTATCGACTCGCGTGGCAGATTGAAAAGCGTTCTCGCACCTTTGGAAAAAGGTGTTTTGACCGATACCTTGTCGTTTTCCGATGAATTTACTTTGTATACTTTTTGGGGAGATGTTTTGATCCCCGTTCTTGCAGTTATCTGGCTTTTGGCCTTGGTGCTTCCGATGCTTGGTGAAAGGAGGAGACGTTATGCCCGACAGACTTGATATGGAAACCGTCGAAGGCGAGATTGAAGACATCGTTTTCCAAAGCGATGAAACGGGCTATACGGTTTGTTCCATCGAATGGGAACGGGAGCCCGTTACCTTGGTGGGTATTATGCCCAGCTTGATGGTGGGTGATGCCGTCAGGGCAATGGGCACTTGGGTGAACCATCCCACCTACGGCAAACAGTTTAAAGTCACCTATTTTGAAAAGAGTATGCCTGCTGACGAAAATGCCATGCTTCGTTACCTTTCCTCCAAAACCATTCGCGGAGTCGGTCCGAAACTGGCACAGCGCATTATTTCTCAATTTGGTGATGCCACCTTCGACGTAATTGAAAACAATCCCGATTTGCTTTCCGACGTGCAGGGAATTTCGCCCCGCAAGGCAAGAGAGATTTCCGCCGCCTTCCGCGAGCAGTTCGGTGTTCGTAATATTATGATGTTCTTTAGCGGCTATTTTGGTATGACCACCTCCGTGCGCATCTATAAGCGGTGGGGAAACGCCGCCGTGGATATCATCAAGAAAAATCCTTATCTGCTTTGTGACGAAATTTACGGCATAGGCTTTGAACGTGCCGATTCCATGGCGAAAAGTCTTGGAATGGACGGCGATTCCCACGAGAGAATTCGCGCGGGATTGCACTACGTTTTAAAGTATAACGCTTCTGCCAACGGACACACCTATCTTCCCCGAGAAAAGCTCATCGCTGCAGGGGCAAAGCTTTTAGAGGTTTCTGAGGAGGATGTTCGCACCTGCCTTTCCGTTTTGTGTAAGGAAGCGGATTTGATTCTTCATACAGGTTCCGAGGATAAAGCGGTCTATCTGCCTGAGTATTTTCACGCAGAGACGGGCTCTGCCGCAAAGCTGATCGAGCTTTCGCGGATCAATCTTTACGGTTCGATTTCGGGAATGGATGCTCTGATTGCCGATACCGAGTGCGAAGAAGGAATTTCCTATGCGCCTGCACAGATGCGCGCCATCCGCAATGCCATCGAGTCACCCGTTACGATTTTGACAGGCGGTCCCGGTACGGGTAAAACCACCATTGTCAAAGCAATCGTCAATATTTTCCGCCGTGTCGGTATGGAGGTTGCGCTTGCCGCCCCCACAGGCAGAGCCGCCAAGCGTATGAGTCAGTCCTGCGGCTTTGAGGCGAAAACGCTGCACCGCCTTCTCGAGATGGAGTATTCTCCCGACGAAAAGGTAAAGTTTGCCCGCAATGAGCGCAATATGCTGGACGTGGATGCAGTGATCATCGACGAGCTTTCCATGGTGGATATTCTTCTTTTCTCCAGTTTTCTCAAAGCGGTTCGTCCCGGTACCCGACTTGTTTTGATCGGGGACAGTGATCAGCTTCCCAGCGTAGGCGCAGGTGAAGTCTTGAGAGATACCATTTCTTCAGGTACTTTTAAGGTTTGCCGATTGGACCGTATTTTCCGTCAAAGCGGCGAAAGTATGATCGTGGAAAACGCACATCGCATCAACCGCGGTGAGTCACCTGTTCCCTCGGGGCGTGACGGTGATTTCTTTATTATGCAGAGAAACAGTATTTCCTCTGTTGCCTCCACCATCGTATCCCTTTGCAAGGATCGGCTTCCCGCTACCTACGGAAAGGATATTTTGGAGGGAATTCAGGTCATCAGCTGTACGCGCAAGGGTGAACTTGGCACCGCAAGACTCAACGCGATGCTGCAGGAAGCTTTAAACCCGCCCTCCCGCGAAAAGAAAGAAAAAGCAATTGCCGACGTGATCTTCCGCGAGGGGGATAAGGTCATGCAAATCCGCAACAATTACGATGCCGAGTGGCAGGATGCCAACAATGAAGAAATCATCGGTATGGGTGTTTTTAACGGAGACATCGGAAAGATCGTGGAGATCAGCCATACCCGTGAAAGCGTTACCGTGGATTTCGATTCCCGTCTTGTGGAATACCCCTTTGACGAGCTTTCCGAAATTGAACACGCCTTTGCCGTGACCGTTCATAAAAGTCAGGGTAGTGAGTATCCCGTGGTGATTATGCCCGTCTATAACCCTCCGCCCATGCTTGCCACACGAAATTTGATTTATACCGCAGTGACCCGCGCGCGGAAAATGGTAATTCTCGTGGGAGACGATCACTCCATTGCAACCATGGCGCAAAATGATTACAAGGCTTTGCGTTATACGGGGCTGTCGGAGATGTATCGCGTATTTAAGGAGAATGTCAGATGACCAAACAAAAGAAACTTTTGATTTTGTTTTCGCTTTTTCTTGTGCTTGGCGGAATCTATTGGGGAATGGGCGCAACCAAATTCACCTTGCCCGTTACCTATACCTATTACGCCCTTTGTATGATTTTATCGGTGCTTTACGTTCTTGCGGCAGGGGGACTTCGTCCCATCGTCGAGGAAGATCAGCGCCGCGAAGAAAAAAGCCGAAAGCAGTATCTGGCGGATAAAGGGAAAATGCACCCCATCAAAAAACGCGACAAATACCGACGCTTTCGCATAAAGACTGACAAAGGCGCAACCGCGCCCCAAAAGGAGGAAGAACGCGCTCCCGCGCCGAATCTTCTGAATATTCCCGAGGAAAAGCGCGGAAAGGTTTGCACCTGGCTTCTTTTGTGTGTGATTCCTTTTTACCTGATTTTCCTTTTGGATTGGGTCTTTTTGAAATTTTTTGCAGGAGTCTGATCTGTTTTTATGGTTTGTTATTCGCTTTTTTCCGGTTCTTCCGGAAACTGTATCTATTTGGAGGACGGCGGAAGCCGTGTCCTCATTGACGCGGGCGGCAGTATGCGTCAGATCGATCTTGCCCTGCGAAAGCTTGGCACGACCATTTGTGATATCGACGCCGTTTGGATTACCCACGAACACGTGGATCATACCAAAGGTCTCCCCGTTATGGCAAAGCATTTGAATATCCCTTTTTACTGTCAGCAAAAAGTGGCAAAGCAAATGTACCTTTCCTTGAAACAAAAGGGAAATCATGTGGAAGCAGGTGCTCTTGCCAAAAACATTCGTACCGTAAATCCCGGTGAGGAATACGAGGTCGGCAATCTTTTGATCACGCCTTTTTGTACCCCTCACGACAGCGTGGACAGTCAGGGCTTTATCATCGGAGACCGACTGCTTGGCATTGCTACCGATTTAGGTCACGTATCTGCCGAGGTGGCGCTGTATCTGACAGGCTGTAAAAATATCGTCCTCGAGTCCAATCACGATCTGCAAATGCTTTACGACGGACCCTATCCGCCTTATCTGAAAGAGCGTGTAGCTTCCGATATCGGACATTTGAACAACGTGGATTGCGCCGACTTTGCAGGAAAGCTTCTTTCGGCAGGCTGTGAGAACTTCACCCTGTTTCATCTTTCCTCGGAGAACAACGTTCCGTCTCTTGCCTTGGAAGAAACCGCATCGGTTTTGTGCGGAAAAATGGGCGCAAAGCAGGATCTTGATTTCCGACTCCGCGCCGCCGACCGACACGAGGTGACAAAAATTCTATGAACTACGTCATATTGCATATGGGAGAGGGAAAAGAACGCTATTACAAGGAAGCCTTCGATGAGTACAGCAAACGAATGAATTCCTTCGGTTCTTTAACCTCCGTGCCCTTAAAACCATGGAAAACGCCGGGCAGAGAGCTTTCCGACGATGAAATTCGCCTTGCCTTGGAAAAGGAAGCGGAAATTTTCGAGGAAAAGCTTTCAAATCCGAAATTTGCCAAAAGCTATAAAATTGCTCTTTGCATCGAGGGAAAAACACTTTCCTCCGAGGCATTTTCAGACCTTTTTAACCGTGTGGCAGGCAGTGGCAAAAATACCGTTGTATTCCTGATCGGTTCTTCCTGGGGTCTGCACGAAAGGATCAAGGGAATGTGCGATTTGCGCCTGTCTTTTTCTCCTATGACCTTTCCGCATTCTTTGTTTAAAGTGATGCTTGCTGAGCAGATCTACCGCGCCGCGGGAATTCTGGCTGGCAATCAGTATCATAAATAATATTTTTTGAGGTATGAATCAATGAAAAATGCATTTACTCCGGCAAAAATTCTTTTGCCCAAACAAAATCCCGAAACTTGGGCGGTTATCGCTTGTGATCAGTTTTCCTCCGAGAGAGAATATTGGGATCGAGTTACCGAGCGCGTAGGCGATCGTCCCTCTACCTTGCATATGGTTGTGCCCGAAGCGTATTTGGGCAGCATTTCCATGGAGGAAGCGTCTCTTTCCCGCAATGAAAAAATGGCAAAGTATCTGACCGAGGACGTTTTCGCCGTTCACGAAAATGCTTTGATCTACGTGGAGCGTGAAATTACAGGCGGTAAGATCCGTCGTGGCATTATCGGAAAATTGGACTTGGAAGCCTACGATTATCTTGCAGGGACCAATCCTCCCGCACGCGCCAGCGAAAAAACCGTAGTAGACCGTCTCCCTCCCAGAATCAAGGTTCGTTCCGGCGCTTGTCTTGAAATGCCCCATATCCTGGTTCTGATCGACGATGAAAAGCGCGGTGCCGTAGAACCCTTGACTGAGAAAAAGGATTCCTTTGAAAAAGTATATGATTTTGATTTGATGGAAGACGGCGGCCATATCCGCGGCTGGAAGCTTTCCGAGGAGGAAGCAAACCGCGTTACCGAAGCAATGGATGCTTTGGGACAGCGCGAGGTTCAGTTTGTTATCGGTGACGGCAACCATTCTCTTGCCGCCGCAAAGGATTGCTGGAGAGAGATTAAAAAGACGCTGTCTCCCGAAGAAATTGAGAATCATCCCGCCCGTTTTGCCTTGGTGGAGATCTGCAACGTTTACGACGAGGGCATTGAGTTCGAGCCTATTCATCGCATCGTATTCAACTGCAATCCCGAGGAAGTTCTTGCAGACCTTATTGCCCGTGCAGGTGATGAACGGGGCAGAGAACTGGAAACCATTGCAAACGGCAAACGCGGTTCTGTTAAGATCGTCAACAATAGCCTGGGCGGTCTGATCGGTGCCGTTCAAAAGGTTTTGGATGAGTGGGAAGAAACCAAGGGTGTTACCGTAGACTACATCCACGATGAAAAGGCACTGGAAGAACTTGCCCTGCAGCCCAATAGCCTTGCAATCTTCCTGCCCGCAATGGATAAGTCCGATCTGTTCACCACCGTGGAAAAAGACGGTGTGTTTCCCAAAAAGAGCTTTTCCATCGGCCACGCAAGAGATAAGCGTTACTACCTGGAGTGCCGTAAGATCAAATAAAGTGCGAGAAGATCTGCATCTTCTCCGTAGACTTCAATATCTGTTTTGACTTATAAAAAGGGGCAGGTTATGAAATCGAAAAAATTATTGTTACCCGCTTTGATTCTTGCTGTGGCGATTTTTGTGATCGGTGTATTGTCGCTGGTCGCAGGCATTGCCAAAAAGCCTACCGTTACCGAAGCAGAATTTCCTTTTTCCATTACTTACGAGCTTGACGGCGAAATGGTAACGATTCGTGACGTTTATAAGACGTACTACGATAGAAACGGCGGCTATGCCGATACCAAGACGCGTATCTACCTCGGTGAAATCGGAGATATGGGCGAGGGCAACACGGTTTATACCCTCAAGCGTGAGGGGAATACAAGAATCGAACTGTGGACGTGTTTTTATCCGGATTATATGATGGGTGATTCGGAGTACGAGTATTTCGACGAAGAGCCTTTCGGACCAAGGATTTATTATTATGATTCCGAAGAAAACGAATATCACGATGAAAAAACCTTATCCGAACAGGGAGTGAAACTGATCGGTTTTGAATACCCGGAACCCATAAAAAATACACTCGTTTTCTCACACATATCCTATCTCAGCGGCGAAATCGTATTCCCGACTGTGTTTATCGCACTGCTTGCCTTGCTTGCAATTATGATTTTCGTAAAGAAAGAAAAAGAATTAAGGTATAAAGCCGTCGATTGGATTTCGATGGGTTTAAATATTCTTCTGTTCTTTACGCTTATCCCCTTTGTTACCATTTTGGCGGTACTGATCGACATCAACGGCGGCGGTCCCGAACTTTACCGGCAGATGTTTTATTTTGTGCCGCCGTTTTCGGTATTTTGTATTGCGGCATCGGTCGCCCTGCGCCGAAAAAAATACGGTGTGAAAGCATTGATCACCACGCTTATTGCTCCCTTTGTTTTTGCTTTATATTTGCTTGTTTTTTCTGTGCTTGACTTATTATAATTTGCGATGTAAAATGTCTCTTAGTATAACAACGGAGAACCTAAAATGAACGATAACCAATCTTTCAAGAAAAAACTGAAAATCAATAAACCTTTATCTTTAAGGTTTCGCTTTTTGGTAATTATTATATTTGCCATATTTGCCATTACTTTTTTTATAGGCGGATTGTGTCTTTATGAGGTTGATAATTATATTCAGGCACAAGCCGAAAACTTTGTAAAGGTTACTTGTGACAACGAAGCCGCGCAATTTAACGCCTCCCTGAACAATATGGAAAAATCCGTCAAAATTATGGAAAGCTATTTGATGGATTTCTTCAAAAGCAAAGACGATCTGAAGGATAAAGAACTGCAAACGAAGATTATCCAAAGCGCCGACAAAATGTTTATTGATATTACAAGGCATACGAGCACAAGCGGTGCGGTTGCGTATTATTTCAGATTAGATCCCGCCATATCCGGTGACGGAACCTCCGGTCTCTTTTACAGCAAAACAAAAGACGGTGATGAATTTCTATCCTTTGATCCTACCGATATCACCGTTTATGAAAAAGACGATACCGCGCACGTTGGTTGGTTTTGGCAGCCCTATGAGGCTGGAGAGCCTATTTGGATGAAGCCGTATCACAATCAGAATAACGATATACTGATGATCTCTTACGTGATTCCAATGTACTTTGAAGATGCGTTCATCGGTGTTGTGGGTATGGACTTCGATTACGAGGTTTTATCTGAGCAAGTTCATAAAATTACCCTTTACGAGAATGGCTTCGCGCATTTGGAGATGGACGGAAAAATCATTTGCAACGACGTGCTTGACAGAGAGGCAAACAGCAGCTCAAATTCTTCCAAATATCTGCGCACCTCAAAGGAATTGACAAACGGAATGACCCTTGTTTTGTCCGCAAGCTACGATGATATTCGGTTGATCAGAAACGAGATCACCTATAAGATTGTTTTCGTGGTTTTGATTCTTTCGGCGCTGTTTTTGCTTGTAGCGGTATTCGTCGTGAACAAGACCGTAGAACCGCTGAAAAAACTGACGGATGCTTCCGTAAAACTTGCAAACGGCAATTATGACGTGGAAATCCTTGGCAGCAATACCCACGAAATCAAACTGTTAAGTACGGCGTTTGAAAATATGATCGTAAGTTTGCGCGAGAGGGAAGAACTTTTGCACCTTTCGGCAAATCGAGATTCTATGACGGGACTCAGAAACAATACCTCTTATACCGCCTGGGTAACCAAATTTGACCGTGAAATAGAAGGCGAAAATGCTTCCTTTGGCGTGATTGTTCTCGATTTGAACGACCTGAAGAAAGCCAATGATAAATACGGTCACGCAGTGGGCAATCAATTGATCGTAACTGCGGCAAAGGTTATTTCGGACGTATTCCAAAAAAGCCTTGTTTTCAGAATCGGCGGCGATGAATTTTTGGTAGTTCTTCAAGATGGCGATTTGGAAAATTACGAATCGCTTCTGGAACAGTTGAATTTGAATTGTAAGAAGACCGTCGTGGAAGATGAAATTCCCCTTAGCGTAGCAAGCGGCTTTGCGAGATTTGATCCCGAAAAAGATTTGCGCTTCGCCGACGTATTCAAACGCGCCGACGATGCCATGTACGAAAACAAAGGTAAATTTAAAGCAGCTTTGATTCATACTTAACCAACGGATGCAGGAGGAAAACGATATGCAAAAAGGAAAAGTTGATCTGAGAGAGGAATTGCAAAAGCATAAATTTGAATTTAATTTGTTGCAGAGAATTCCGTGCAGCAAACAAGAAATTGAAGAATATCGGAAAATTCTAAAAAACGGCGGCAAACTTCCCGATGGCGTTTATGTCGGTGAATTGGATGATGATTTCTATACAATTTACGAGTCCGACTTAACAGAAGCCGAAATTCGTGAATATTTGACCTATAAACAGCTTAGCTTGATTCGCACCATAAAAAACTGCGCCGTGTTCTTCGTTCTCCTTACAATCATTGGAATGATTTCGTATTTGATCTTGTTGAACCTGTAACTCAATTTCCTAAAAAGTCAAAAAGAAAAAAGAATCGCGAGAATTTCTCGCGATTCTTTTTTTGTGATCAGAGTTGCTTTAAAATGTATTCTTTGACACCTTCGAGTTTGCTTTGCTTCCAGGCATTGTCGTTTATCTTGGCAGCTTCGCGGTACATATAGGCAAAGTCCATACGTTGGTCTTTGATGTATTCTTTGCGCTCGTCAGACAGAAGATATGCCTCGAATTCTTCGTCGGTATAGGCGGCGAATTGATCGGGGGATACAAAGCGCTTGCGTTTTTTCTCGGCTTCAATAAAGGCTGCAGAAGCAATGGGAAGCAGCGTTCGATATTCCTCCTCGTTTACCTCGGCAAAGATTGCAGGAATCTCTCCTGCCTCCAAACGGTTTTCTTCGCGGTTGTTAAAGGTGCCCATCGCAGCAAAATCAATTCCGTTTTCCGTGAAAAGAAGCTTTACCAGAACGCCGACCTCGGTATTCATCTGTGCTCTCTGATAGTCCGTATCGAAAATAAAGTTACCAAGAGAATAGAAGATGATCTTGTCGCCAAATTTTTCGTAGTTCATGGGAACGTGTGGATGGTGACCGATGATCACGTCTGCGCCCATATCCAAATAGGACAGATAGCGTTTTCTGATGTATTCCTGCGGCAGGGAAGTGAATTCTTCACCGTCGTGGGAAATTACCACGCAGTATTTACAGCTTTCTTTCACCTGGCGGATTCTCTCGCGAAGAAGATCTTCGAAGGACCAATTCAACACGCCGCCGTGTTCTTCGTTGGGACCAACACATCCGGGGTAGTAACCCAAAGCGATTAGACCTACCGTGTTGTCACCTAAAATCACGGGGGCAGACGCTTCCTCCAAATCCTTTCCGCCGCCAACGGTTATCGCACCTGCAAGCTCTGCTTGTTGGATGGTGCTTTGGATTCCCACGTCACCGATATCCATCGCGTGGTTGTTGGCAAGACACCAAACGTCAGCTCCGATCGCCTTTAAATGTTCTACGGCACCTGCGTGTGTGTAGTGGAGGAACATAGTCTTTTCACTTTTGATTTCCGTCTTCTCGGGATCAATAATGGAACCCTCTACGTTGGCAACCACGTGGTCACTGTCTTGACAGAAAGCGATGATTTTTTCATCCAGCAGATCCTTTTTTTGCCAAGAATCTTTGAAATATCTGCTAAAACCGATGTCACCTGTAAAGGTAACGGATAAGATTTCTTTCATTGCTTTTACTCCTTGTTATTTTGTTACGATTCCTTTGTACAGTGTGGGGCGTTCACCCGTGCCAAGCTGACAAATGATTTCTACCGTATGCGTTCCGTCCAGATATTTGCTCAAAGATGCGGCGTGAACTGCCGTGGAAAGATCCATTGATCGGATAGAGCCTTGTGTAGCGCGAACGACCTTGGTGACAACTTCTTCTCCGTTTGCATTGCGGAAAACAGCGTACAAGTCGGAGATGGCGTAGTTGGTGGTAACTTTGGTGGTGCGCAGCGTTTCGATATCGATGCTTTCGCCCTCGTAATTAAAGGTGCAAACGGTGGCTTCACAGGGATCGGTTCCGAGAAATTCTTTAAAGGTAAAAGGGATGTAACTGCTCTTGAACAGGGAAGCGAAGGTCATTTTCTTGTCTACGTTGGACTTCATATAGTATTCGTCGCCTTCTTGTCCTTTGTAGTTCGCCCATGCCTGACCCTGGTCGGAGATGTAAAGGTAACTTTCTTCGCCGTCGATCACACCGTTCTTTCTAACGACCACAGGCTCACCGGTACACATAATTACGTGTCCTGCATCAGAGTAGTTGACAAATCCGTCTGCCAGTTTCATTTTTGCATAGGATTCGTACATGGTATTTTCGCCGTTTGCAAGGCAGATGTCAACGGTATTGACCCCTGCGCCGAGATTTGTAATGGAGTCGTCGTATTTATAAGGACCTACGCGCAAAAAGCCGTTTGCCACAGTCATATGCTGAGTCCAGGTATGGTTTGCGGAATTGATGACTCTCGCCCAGCCCCAGTGGGTTGCAATGGAGCACTGGTTTCCGAAATGTTTGGGATTTTTGGTGGCTTCTTCCATATTCAGCACACCGGTTTCTTCATCGTACCAATCCATCAATCTGTAAATGCTGCAGCTTGCAAGACCGATGTAGGGCATACCGCCGTAAACCTGACCTTTTCTGATCTCGTCCTTTGAACCGTGTGCGTTGCGGATATAGTTCCAACTGCTGTTGGGAGTCCACAAAGCGGATTTTGAATAGCGGAAAAAGTCTGCACAAAGCTGACGGAGCTGATCGGTGCTCATGTCACTGCCGGGAGCAATGGGGAAGGAGTTGATCTTTTCCCAGCTCAGTTTGTCTTTGATTTCGGGATATTTGTAGGTGTCAACCTTTTCTTTGGTTTCTGCCTTGGTTTCTTCTGCCGTCTCGGTGCTTGCTACTTCCGTGGGAAGACTTGAACCGCAGGAGGACAGAATGGGCAGGACTATTGCCAAACAAAGTAAAAGATGAATGATTTTTTTCATGGTTCCCTCCGTAACGTGAATGTTTGTTTTACAGAAAGCTTGGAATTTTTTATTTTACGAGAGTTCCCTCGAAAAGAACCGGGCGTTCTCCCGTGGAAATTTGTGCTTCGATACGAATGGAATAATCGTCGGTTGCGTATTTGCCGAGGGTTGTGGGGAACACGGCTGATTCAAGCGACATATTTTTAACACTGGCTTTTCTTGCGCGAACAACCTTGTATTCCACCTGTTTTCCATCTTTATCAAGGATGATGATGTACGTATCGGAAATTGCATAGTTGGACTGAACGGAAGCGCTCTTTAATTGATCAATGGTAATGGTATTTCCTTCGGTAAAGCTGAAGGTGACCTGACTTGGCTCAACGGGATCAAGACCTAAAAGTTCAGGCAGAGCGAAGGGGAGATAGGTCGCGGAAAAAAGTCTGCTGAAGGTCATCTTTCGATCCACGTTACCTTGTCTGGAGTAAGAGTCACCGTTTGTTTGCTTGTCTTCGGTCCAACCGGAGGTTTGGTCGATATAAAGGATGTAACTTTTTTCGGGATCAATGGTTCCGTCTGCGTTTTTAACAACCTCAACGCCGGAACACATAATGACGTGTCCTGCCGATTTGTACTGAACCAAACCGTCTGCAGGCTTAAGCTGTGCGTAAGAGGCGTACATGGTGTCAGCGCCGTTTTGTGCGCAAATATCGGCGGTGTTGACTCCCTTGGCGTAATCCGTGATGGAATCATCGTAGGTGTACGGGCCCACACGAACAAAGCCGTTTGCCACGGTCATGTGCTGAGTCCAGGTGTAATTTGCTTTGTTGCAAACACGGCTCCAACCCCAAAACGCGCCGATGGAGCATTGGTTTCCGAATAAAATCGGGTCTGCGCCTGCTTTTTCCACGTCGATTACGCCTGTTTTCTCGTCGTAATAATCGAGGATTCTGTAGACGTTTCCGCTTCCTATGGTAACGTAGGGCAGACTTCCGTAGACTTTTCCTTTTTGCAGAACTACCGATCTTCCGCTTGATTCAATGATGTATTTGTAGTTTTGGGAAGGCGTCCAGGCAAACTGCTTTGTGAAACGGAAAAAGTCGATGCAAAGCTGACGCTTTTCTTCCAAGGTCATATCGTCGTTTGCAATGGGAAATTCATCGATTTTTGCTCTTGTGAGAACGTCGTTTACCTCGGGGTAAGAGGGCTTTTTTTGTTTTTCTTCGGCATTCTGTTCCGCAGTGGTTTCGGAAATCGGTGCGCTTAAACCTTTAGAACAGGAAAAAAGCGAAAGCACGGATGCAAAACAAAGGAGGAAAGCAATGATTTTTTTCATAATTTTTATCCTCAAATTTAAGTAAGATTTTCGCTGTAGACCGTGAGCAGCTCACCGGTTCCCACACGGCACAAAACCTCAAGACGGTGATCGCCTTTTTTTGCAAAGGGGGAAATGGAGCCGGGGAAGATAATTTGATTCAGTTTTTTCTGAAAAGTGACCCAGTCGCAGTTGGCGGTATAGGTGTAAACCGCTTTTCCCTCGGGAGAGAGTACGCGAACCGTAATGTCTGAAATCTCATAATTGGAAACCAGCGTTTGTTTGCGAAGCTGATCCATAGACGAAACTTCGCCGTCGGGTTCCAGTTTTACCTCTGCCTTTTCCACGGGGTC
The DNA here is from genome assembly GCA_045657125.1 of Eubacteriales bacterium. Taxonomy (GTDB): domain Bacteria; phylum Bacillota; class Clostridia; order Oscillospirales; family SIG627; genus RGIG5579. Next base: position 3,199 of record JAZOSM010000147.1, on the reverse strand, counting down.
CTGACCGATCAGTTCCTTGATGGTAAAGGGCAGGTAAGAGGATTTGAAAAGATCGTTGAAGGTGTATTTGTTGTCTATGCGGCCTTGCCGGGAAAGAGTTTCATTGCCTACGGCAACGTCCTCCCAGGAGGAAACCTGCTCCATAACAAGTACGTAACTGTTTTCACCGTCGATTTGTCCGTTTGGCAGATGCTGAACGTGAGCCTTGGCGGATGCCATCATTACGTGACCTGCTCCGTTGAAGCAAATAACGCCGTCCGCAGGCTGAAGCAGTGCGTAGGATTGAAACATTACCTGTTCGCCGTTGGCTTTACACACGTCGCGGGTTGAAATGTGTTTTTTTCCTTCATTTTCGTATTTGTAAGAACCCAGCTTGATGGCTCCGTTTGCCTCGGTAATGCTTTCCGTAAGGGTGAAACGGATGGTATTGCTGATTCTCGACCAAGCCCAATGGGAGGAGGAAGAACAATGATTGCCGATATAGCTTGTGGTATGCTCGCCTTTTTTGGATACGGTGAGAATACCCGTTTCGGGATCGTAATTGTTCATGATCTTATAAAGGTTTCCCTGACCGCCGTCGTAGGGAGAACCCATATACATTTCACCTTGTTTAATATCAACGTTGCGTTCGTAGGATTCGATTACGTATCGAAAAGTTTCCGAGGGAGTCCATTGGAAAGAAAGCTGCAGACGGAAATAATCCAAGCAGATTTGACGAAGCTGGCTGTTTGTCATATCTGAGGTTGCAACAGGGATCGCATTGATCTTTTCCCAGGTCAGAGGATCGGGAACCAAAAGTACCTTTTCCAATTCTTCTTCGGTCACGGTAGCTTTGGCTTCATCTGCGGTTTCTTGTTTTGTTTTTGTTTCTCCCTCTTGATAGGTTTCCAGTCGGGAACAACTTGTAATCGCCAAAAGGGAAGATGCGCAAATCAGAATGGCAACGAAGCGAAAAATTGTTTTTTTCATAGCGTAAACCTCATTTAATCAGGGTTGCGTTGACGAATTCCAGACAGTCACCGCTTCCCATCCATACCTTCACACTGAGCGTGTAGCCCTTGTTTGCGTGCGTAGACAGACTTGCAGGGAAAATCACCTTGGACATATCGTATTCGTAAGAAGCCACCATTTCTTTGCCCAGATCAGCGTAGGAGGTGTAACGGTATACTTCTTTTCCTGCATCGTCTACCACGGTTGCAATACAGTGGGAAATGGTGTAGTTGGTCAGCAGGGTTGTGTTTTTTAAATCGGCGGCTTTGACACTTTCGCCGATTTCGGTGTCGAGCTTTGCCTCGGGAGTCTCTACGGGATTCGTTCCCAAAAATTCTTCGATGGTAAAGGGAATATAAGAGGTCTTAAACAGGGATTCAAAGCTTACTTTTTTGTGGATGCCGCCCTGAACGCGGTATTTGGTTCCGTCGGACTGCTCCATTTCATGCCAGGACATTCCTTGATCCATAATGGTGATGTAGCTTTCTTCACCGTTGATGGTTCCGTCAGAATTTTTCGCGATTACGGGCGCAGAGGTGCACATAATTACGTGTCCTGCGGTGGTGTAGTAAACCAATCCGTCTGCAGGTTTGAGCTGCGCGTAGGATTGGAACATAATTTGCTTGCCGTTGGCGTTGCACACGTCGGTGGTGGTGTCAGTCTTGCTGAATTTTACTTTGGTAAAATCATACTTGTAGGGACCGATGGGGATACAGCCGTTTACCTTGGTCATGCTGGAAGTGTAGTAATATTTCAGAGAGTTGCTGACACGGGACCAAGCCCAGAAAGTACCGTAAGAGCATTGGTTGCCGATTTGCTTCGGGCTTGAGGTTTTCGACAAATACATAATGCCTGTTTCGGGATCGTAAAAGTCCATCCAACGGTATACGTTGCCCAAGCCGTTGGTAACGTAAGGCATACCGCCGTAAATCTGCTTTGAAGGCAGGGTAACGGCTTTGTCGTTGGTGGTGATGATGTATTGATATGCTTTGTCGGGGGTCCAGGCAAAAGTCTGCGCAAGTTCGAAATATTCCAAAACAACCTTTCGAAGCTCGTCCTCGCTCATGGTTTCCGTTGCCTTGGGAAGTGCGTTGATGCGATCCCAACTAAGCTTATCCGTTACTGCGGGATAATCGGTTTTCGGTTTTGCAGTGCTTTCTTTTACTTCCGCCGTTTTGGTCTCCGCTTCGGTGACAGGTTCCGCTTGGGGCGCGGCAGCACAGGAAATCAAAGAGAGAAGTGTGAAAAGGCACAAGATTATTGATAGGATACGTTTCATTTTTTCTCCTCTGTGTATAAATTATTACAATTATAACATAAGGTTTTATTTTTGAATATGGGTATTTTTACAGAAATTTGCAACTTCTCTCGGTGCATTTTTACGGAAGCGCAAAGACCGGTCGAGACTAAATTTGCGGTTTTCCTTTAAATACCGTTATCTCCTGACCCGTTCCTACAATGACGGAAAGGGTGATTTTTTCGTATTTTTCGACAAAGCGGAGATAGTCCTTGCTTTCCTTGAGAAAATCAAGATCCTGTTCCATTCGTCCGAAAGATTTTTCTCCCCGCAAAGGGTACCAAACGAAGCGGTCCGCCTTTTCTGAGTTTGAATCGAAAGCCGTGAAAATCAGGTGGCTGATAGGGTAATTGCTGGAAATGGTGCACTCGCATAAAGATGTGTCGCGCTCGTCGCTCATTCCTTTCAGTCGGGCAGAAGCGGGGTCTACACGCTTTCTTTTACGCCCTTTGATTTGGGCAAATTCGGGAATGGTGAAGGGCAGATATCCGCTTGTAAACAGTTTTTCAAAGGTGATCGGGGTGTCCACGCCTCCTTGCACCTCGTAGTCGGAACCGTCGGAACGCTGCATGGTGTGATATTTTGCCGCCTGGTCCAGAAACGTGGTGTAGCTTTCTTCGCCGTTGATGCTTCCGTCTTCGTTGTAAATGACAACGGGCGTGGAGGAGATCATTCTGACGTGTCCGCCCGTTGTGAAATTGACGATGCCGTCTGCCTCCTGCAGTACCGCGTAGGAACGGAACATCACCTGCCGTCCGTTTTCTTCGCAGATTCTCGTGGTGGTGTAATCGGCAAAATCGACGATTGCCTTGTCGTAGCGGTATTCGCCGATGGGGATACAGCCCGTTTCCTCGTTCATATCGTTGGTCAAACGGTAGGTCAAGGAATTGGAAACGCGGCTCCAAGCCCAAA
>JAZOSM010000146.1:0-2747 GCA_045657125.1 Eubacteriales bacterium | reverse complement strand
CCAGCTCCTCGGTTTGTGCGTACAGCTTGTTCAAAAGGGTGTAATCCGTTGCCGCTTCATCGCTTTCCTGCTGTTTCTTCAGATCCTTGATCTGCTCTTCCAGCTTGCCGATTTCTTTTTCCACGGCGGCAAAACGGTTTTCCGCGGAACGGCGTCTGTTCTTGGCTTTCTTCGCTTCCTCGAAAGAGAGCTTTCCCGCAGTTTCCTGCTTTTCCGAGGCAACCTCTTGGGAGAGCTTTTCCCGTCTCTCCAAGAAACGGTCGTAATCACCCTTGAACAGGGTGTAGCCTTCTTTATAGCCTTTTTTATCGATCTCCAAAACGTCTGTTGCCAGCGCACGGATAAAGTATCTGTCGTGGGAGACTGCCAGCACCGTGCCGTCGTAATTCTTCAATGCCTCTTCTAACGTCTCCTTGGAAGCAATATCCAAGTGGTTGGTTGGCTCGTCTAAAATCAGCAGGCTAACGCCGCAGGAGATCATCTTGGCAATGGAAAGTCTCGCTCTCTCACCACCGCTCAAAACGGCAACCTGCTTGAATACGTCCTCGCCGTAAAAGCCGAAGGACGCCAGCATCCCACGCACCTCGGACATGGTCTTATCGGCATAAACGCCCCAGATCTCGTCCAAAACCGAGTTTTCGAGGTCCAAAAGCTGTTGCTCCTGATCGTAATATCCGATGCTTTGATTATAGCCCGGCTCGAAAACGCCGCTGTCGGCAGCTTCTCTGCCGGTTAAGATTTTCAATAGGGTAGACTTTCCGCTTCCGTTAGCGCCTACCACAAACAAACGATTCCCGTGGCGCAGTTCAAAGGAAAGCTCCTTGAACAAAGAAACACCCCCGTAGCTCTTGGAAAGCCCCCGCACGGAAAGAACCTCTTGCGCGGAGGAACTGCTTCCCGCGATCTTGAAGGCAACGCTTTTCGGCGCGTTTTTTGGCTTTTCGATCTTCACCATCCGCGCCAAAGCCTTTTCTCTGCTTTCCGCGGCAATGATGTTCTTTTCTCTGTTCCAGCGGCGTTGGTTTTCAATAAACGCCTCAATGCGCTTGATCTCCTTCTGTTGCTGCTCATAATGCTTCAACTGCGCTTCCAACAGCTGGCGCTTCTTTTCCTTGAACGCAGAGTAGTTTCCGCTGTGCATCCTGCACTTCCCGTGCTCGATCTCCAAGGTGTCCGTGGTGACCCGATCCAAAAAGATACGGTCGTGGGACACGATTAAAAAGGTCTTCTTGGAATTCCGCACGAAGTTTTCCAGCCACTCAATGGCCTCGATATCCAAATGGTTGGTAGGCTCGTCCAAAAGAATGATGTCCGATTCTCGGAGGAGCAGCCTCGCCAACAAAAGCTTGGTCTTCTGCCCGCCGGAAAGATACTGAGCAGGGGAGCCGAACTCCTCTTCTCCAAACCCAAACTTCTTCAGAATAGCGGCAGTTTTCCCGCGGAACTCATTCCCGCCCTCCCGCAAATACTTCTCGTTCAATTCCGTAAAGCGGTTGATCACACTTTCGTCTCCGGAGGCGATCCGTTCGTTAAGAACGTTGATCTGCTCTTCCATGGCGATCAACCCGTCAAATGCTTCCAAAGCGGTTTCGTAAATGCTCTTGGAGAACTGCTTGTTGTCGTTGATCTGCTCCAAACAGCCCATTTCCGTGTCCTTCTGCAGATAAACGGCACCGCCGGTAGGCTCCAAGGCCCCTCGGATGATGGAAAACAGCGTGGTCTTACCCGCACCGTTCACCCCGATCACGCCAACCTTGGCACCGGGATTCACCGCAAAGGTCACGTCGCTCAATATTTCCTTTACGCCAATGGCGTAGCTGATATTATCGCAAGTTAAAATACTCATAGTGAATTTACCTCTGTTACAATCAAACCATTATACCATAGAAATCCGCCTTTGTCAATCAACCGCTTGTGCAAAATAATAAGCACCGAGCATGCTGCCCGGTGCTTGTCGGTGCGTTAGAATTAGCAAAAATGGTTTCTGTTAAAAAACGCAAGACTAACGTGACAAAGTATTAAGAGCAATTCAAAACCTAATGCAATCACATCTTTGGTAATCAACAAACTCTCGTTTGGAGAAGATATATGCAGGTAAAAAAAGCCGGAACTCGCTATACATATCAACGGAAAACACATCATTGTGTCTATAAAGGAAATCAAACAAAAAACCCCAGGTTTCATTTGTCTTCTTCTTAAAACAAAGTGCATAAAGACATAATATATTGCAAACATGCAAAGCAACTGAATCAAAAGACCTGCTCGATTTTCCCACCAGAGCGACCAATTACGGTCAGAATCATATGTCATAAGCCAGCCAAATAAAAGAACTTGAATGTATGCAAAAAGCAGAACGCAAATGATGGGCGATACGAACTTAAAAATGCGCAACAAGGTTTCCTTTATATTTTCCATCCATATAATGCGTGTAATGCGTGACATTGTTTTTTTCATGTTTTTCCTCCTTGCATCAAAAAAGCCGTACTCACCCCTTGGGCAAGTACGGCGAACCAAACGTTTTTCCAGCAGTGCGGCGCAAAACGCTTCGTACCTGCCTTATGTAAGCATAATAGCATATTTTTCCTTTTCTGTCAAGATTCCATCTCACTAATTCGTGCGCAAAAAAGAAAAACGGCGCGTGATGCACCGTTTCTCTGTCAACTTGTTCAGTCTGCGGAAGAAACTTCCACTTCGCGTCTGCGGAACAGCAGGGAAATACACCAAGCGCCGCAAAGCGCAACCAGCGT
>JAZOSM010000145.1:0-4276 GCA_045657125.1 Eubacteriales bacterium | reverse complement strand
GTAAAGCGCTTACCGATGGCTTTGAAGGTCTCCTTCAGGCTTTCACCGAAAGAGCCTGCGAAAATAGAAGGCTCGGTAGAGGAATCGTAGGTATATTCACCGGGCTCGGCGCAAATCTCCACAACCTTGCCCTGCTCCACGATCATCATACACTGACCGTCTGCTACGGCAATGCCCGATCCGTTGGAAATAATGTTATCGCTTCCTTTCGTGTTGGAGCTTCTGTTTCCCACACGCTTTTCACCCTTCACCACAAGGGTATCCATATCCAGCGCCTCGCAGTAGAAAAACTCTTTCCACTGATCTGCCAAAACACCGCCAAGCGCGCCAATACCTGCTTTAATAAGTCCCATAATTTTCTCTCCTTTTCACTGTTTTTGGAATAAAAATCGTTTGAAATTCGCGGTTAATTGATTTCCATAATGTCCGCCAAGGGGGAAAGATCTACGTCCATACCCAAATCCTTGAGAACTGCGGTGTACACGTAGGTGCGATATGCGTGAATCGCTGAGGTGGTCATATGCTGACTGTAGTAAAAACTGATTTTGTTGGGGATATCCACGTGCAGGGAAGCACCTGCGGCGCCGCCCCATCCGAAATCCGTTTGGTCCGTGCCGGGCTTTCTCATACGCATTCCCAAGCCGTAGGTATAGCTGTAAACGGGGAAGGTGCGGATTTCCGACTCGTTGAGCCAGGGGCGGGTAATCAATTCAATGGTCTCAGGCTTTAACAGTTGATAAGTACGCAGACCTTCTGCAAACTTAATATAGTCCTCCACGGTGGAAACACAGCCCGCGCCGCCGCTGGCGTGCTCCGAGCCCAGTCGGTATACGGGAATCTTGTCCGCCAAAACAGCCTTTCCGTCTTGGAAAGCATAGCGGGGTGTCACCTTCTCGTATTCTTCTACGGGAAGCAGAAAATCGCTCAGAGTCATTCCCAGGGGATTGAAAATATGCTCCTTGACGTATTCCTCAAACTTCTGTCCGGAAATCACCTCTACCAAAACTGCCAAAACGTCGTGACACAGACTGTAACGGTATTCCGTGCCGGGCTCTGCATACAAAGGCTCTTTGGCAAGATAACGGGAAAACGTGCGCGTATCACAGCGGCCGTCTGTATCCTCACGCAGCTTCATCAGCCAAGGGGAATTCAGGTCGTAGGAAAAGCCTGCCGTCATGGTAAACAGGTGACGGATCAAAATAGGATTTTTTGCCTTGACCACGCCGCTGTCGGTTTTTACCGTCATTTCCGCATACTCGGGCAGGAATTTGCTCAAAGGATCTTCCAGATCAAACTTTCCCTGCTCCCAAAGCTGCATGGCGCAAGTTACCGTAATAGGCTTGGAACAGGAATAAATGTTGTAAAACTCTTTTCCGTTTACGGGAATCTTATTCTCCAAATCGGAGTAGCCGCCCATGTGACGAAAGATCTCCTTGCCGTCCCGCAAAACCAAAAGGTCAAATCCGGGAACACCCATATCCATAAAGGTTTGACAAACCTTTTTTGTCATTTCAAACATCATTTTTCTCCAATCCGATGCTACCTTTTGCATCAATTTTCAATATACTCTTTTTGGATGAAATTTTCAAAAAGGCATCCTCTTGACTCATTATACTTTCTGCAAGTCAAAAAAGCAAGGTAACGCTTCGATTTTTTTCAAAATATTCCATTTGTCCTTTAGTATTGCAATCTGCCTTTCGACAGTTTATAATAGATTCGGTAAAAAACATACGCAGTTTCGACATTTTTTGCTTTTTTTCGAAAGGTCAATCTCTTATGAAAAAGAAAATCCTATGGATCACACTCTCCGCCGCGGCGGCGGTTTTACTCATAGCAATCGTTTTCTTTTTTGCCAACGATTTCCGCGTGGAAATGAAAAGGAAAGGAAAAAACGTTGTCATAGAATACGGCGCCGTCTACGAGGACCGCGGCGCAAAAGCCACGTTCAAAAGCAGATTTTTCGGCAATACAAAGCTTTCCGTCACCACCGACAATCCGGTAAACACCAACAAGATCGGTAAATACACCGTCACCTACACCGCAAAGAAATGGCTTTGGGAAGGAAAAGTCACGCGGAGGGTCAAGGTCGTTGACACAACGCCTCCCGAGATCCGCCTGAAAGGGGGAACGCTGGTGATCGTCACCCGCGGTACTGCCTACGAAGATCTCGGCTTTGAAGCAGTGGATAACTGCGACGGAGTCATCTCCTGCCTGGTGGACGGCGAGGTCAATACAAACGCAATCGGTGAATACGTAATCAGCTACACCGCCACCGACAAAAGCGGCAATACCACCGAGATTCTTCGCTCGGTTATCGTTCAGGAGCCCCACTCCCCCGAAAACCCTGACAAGATCATAGACGCCGTCACCGTCATCCCCGAAAAACCCACCGTTTATCTTACCTTTGACGACGGCCCCGGGCCCTATACCGAAAAACTCTTGAATATACTGAAAAAGTACAACGTCAAAGCCACCTTCTTCGTAACCGACAAAGGTAAATACAATCACCTCATCGCGCGAATGGCATCGGAAGGACACGCCGTGGGAATTCATACCGCAAGTCACAGCTACAAAAAGATCTATGCCAGCGAGGAGGCTTTCTTTGCAGATCAGCAAATCGTTCAGGATATCATCATCGAGCAAACAGGCTCTCCCACAAAGCTTATGCGCTTCCCCGGAGGAAGCTCCAATACCGCCAGCCGATTCAATCCGGGAATTATGACGCGCCTTGCCCTGGAAGTCACCTCCCGCGGAATGCGCTATTTTGACTGGAATGCAGACAGCAAGGATGCAGGCGGCGCACGAAGTGCCGAGGAAGTGGCAGACAACATCATCGAAGCCATTTTAAAGGGCGATTATGCCAACGTGCTGCAGCACGACCTCCATGAATACAGTGTTGATGCCGTGGAAGACGTGATCCGATGGGCGTTGGACGCAGGCTACACCTTCGCACCCCTGGACGAAACCAGTCCCACCTGCCACCACACAATCAACAACTGATCTTCCCGCACCGTAAAATCCATACAGACACCCGTTTGGGTGTCTTTTTTTATAAAAAAGATCCTCCGCTTTTGGCGGAGAATCTTTCAAATCGTTATTCGGGAGTGTACTCGTCCAAGGTAACGCTCAATTCGAGCTTTTCACCCTTGCGGTAAACCTCAAGCTTGACGGTATCGCCTGCTTTATGCTTATTCTTGGCATTGATCAGATCGTTGGCAGACTCAATCTTGGTCTCGCCCATCTTGGTTACAACGTCGCCGGGCTGAAGACCTGCTTTTTCAGCACAGGAGCCTTTTCCGACTTCTTCAATGCGCGCGCCGGGCATGGTCTCTACGATTACACGTCTGCCCCACTCGTCGGTGGAATATTCATAGCCGGAGGAATCCGATACGGTAATACCGAAATTCGGTCTGCCGGTAACGTAGCCGTGTTCTACCAAATCCTTGGCAATTGCCATAGCGTCGTTAATGGGAATACAGAAACCGATTCCCTCTACGCCCGTTGCGGCGTACTTTGCAGAGGTGATACCGATTACGGCGCCCGTTGCGTCAAATGCAGGACCGCCGGAGTTACCGGAGTTGATGGCTGCATCGGTCTGGAAGGTATCAATATTGTATTCGCCCGTGTTGATGGAGCGCTCCGTTGCGGAAACGACACCCTTGGTCAGGGTAAAGGTCAGGTCTCCCAAAGGATTACCGATTACCAGAACGTCATCGCCTGCCTTGATATGATCGGAGTTGCCGATGGTAACGTTCTTCAGACCCTTTGCAGTAACCTTCAAAACAGCAACGTCGTTAATGGCGTCACCACCCAACAGGGTTGCGGTATAGCTGTCGGAGTTGGAAAACGTAACGGCGATGTCTTCGCTATCCTCAACCACGTGGTAGTTGGTCAGAATATATCCGTTCTCAGCATCAATTACAAAGCCGGAGCCGGTGGATTTTCCTCTGGGGTAATTTGCCTCTACGAAAACAACGCTTTCAACGTTTTTCTCATAAAGCTCGGAAGCGGAAAGAACCTTACCCGTATAGCCCTCTGCAACGATGGAATTCTTTCCGTCCTCGGAGGGATTCTCGTTGATGGCGGGATTCTGCGGCTTTTTATCCTTTTCCTTTTCTTCCTCGGTGGAGGTTACGGTTTCGGTCTGCTCGGTTTTTTCAGTCTCGTCGGGCGTGGTGAAAACGCCGTTTGCGATCAAGGCAAGAAGTCCCAATACCAACAAAATATACAGCGCCGCAAGTCCCACAAGCCAGCCTGCCAAACGGTTTTTCGGCTT
>JAZOSM010000144.1:0-2509 GCA_045657125.1 Eubacteriales bacterium | reverse complement strand
TCGCATCAAACTTCCCCCAAAACTAAACCACCTTACAGGGAGACGCTTCATGAAGCGTCTCCCTGTAAGGTGGTTTAGTTTTGGGGGAAGTTTGATGCGAGGGAATTGAAATTTTGGGAGGGGCGTTGTCCGGGGTAATAGAAATAAGTAAACTTGATGGAATAGAGGTCGCAGACGATGTAATTGCCGATGACGTCATCAAACAGGACGACGTAGCTGGTTCCCACAAAGTAGAGGATGCCCTGCTTGCGGACGATGGTATCGGAGCCGATGAGAAACTCCATCACCACGTACTGACCGATGTTTTCGGTTAATACCTTTTGAACGGAGCCGAGCATATCGGCGGAATTGAAATTCTGCTGAGGCGGAGAGACGAAGCCCTCCTGCTGGGGCGGAAACGGGGAAAAACGATTTTGAGTCTGAAAATTCTGATCCATAATTTCTCCTTTCTAGGTTTCTTGATAGGCAGAGGTCGGGCTGTAGAAGCAATGGCCGCCGATCCGAGCCGTAAAAGAACCGACCCGCGAGGGAAAATACTCGGGGCAGGTTGCGGAATAGGGATTGAAAAACCACAGGGCAGATCCGAGACCGGTCAAGCGATTTCCCCCGATCGCCCAATCGGCAATGGAATAATGCTCATTGGTTGGATTCATATTATAGATATTTTGAGGATTGTATTCGCCGCCTACCTGTTCCATGGCGCAGACGAATTGCCCGGGCTGAAAGATCACGTCGCGGATGGTATTCGCCACGCGCCCGTATTCCCCTGCGGTGGTACGCACCCGATTCATCACCACGCTCGCCACGGCGCGCATACCGTTATCCCCTTCTCCCCCTGCTTCGCATTGAATCAGCCTTGCCAAAAGTTCCCGATCGGAATAAGCCAAAAATATCACCTCCTGTTTCATTTTATGAAATGGCAAAAAAAAGGTGTATGCGCCTTGATTTTCGGGCGAAGGTATGATATACTGTCAAGGTAATTTTTTGCTAAAAAAGGAGAAAGACCATGAATGCACAAAACAAGGTTCTCGCGGTTGTAGGCGGCAAAGCCATCACCGAGGAGGACGTTCAGAGAACTCTGATGAATCTGGGTCAGCGCGCTGCCCAGTACAACAATCCCCAGGGCAAGCAAGCCATTTTGGAACAGCTCATCAACAAAGAGCTGATCTTTATGGATGCAAAGAAAAACCTTTTGGAGATGGATGCAGAATACAAGACCGAGCTTGAAAAACTGAAGAAGGAGCTTCTCTCCAACTTCTACGTAGAAAAGTTTTTGCGCGACGTCAAGGTAAAAGACGAAGACATCAAGAAGTACTTTGAGGAGCACAAGGAAGAATTCGTCAGCCAGGAAACCGTTTCTGCAAGTCACATTTTGGTTGAAACCGAAGAAAAGGCAAAGGAAATTCTCGCAAAGATCGAAAGCGGCGAAATGACCTTTGAGGATGCTGCAAAGGCATTCAGCTCCTGCCCCTCCTCCCAGCGCGGCGGTGATTTGGGCGAATTCGGCAAGGGACAGATGGTTCCCGAATTTGATCAGGCTTGCTTCGAAATGGCAGTTGGCGAGCTGCGCGGTCCCGTGAAGACCCAGTTTGGTTTCCACCTGATCCGTCTTGACAAGAAGAACGAAGCAAAGCCCGTTACCCTGGAAGACGTAAAGGATGAGCTTTCCCAGCATCTTTTGGCAGAGGCTCAGCAGAAGGCTTACCAGAGCAAAATGAATCAGCTCCGTATCCTCTACCCCGTAGACCACTCCGGAATTCTGTAAAATAACAAAAAATGCAAGATTTTTCTTGCAAAATCCATTTTTTCGTGATATAATATCTCGTCCAAAACAGGAAATTAATTCTAAGGAGTTAAAACAATGAAAAAACTTTACGAAGGTAAAACCAAAAACGTTCTCCTTGACGAAGAAACCGGTATTGTACACCTGTTTTTCAAGGATTCTATGAGCGGTGAAAACGGTGTTTTCGATCCCGGCTCCAACACCGTAGGCGGCAGCGTTGCCGGCAAGGGAAAAATTGGCTTGGAAATCTCCAACTACTTTTTCGAACTGATGGAGAAAAACGGCATTCCTACCCACTATTTGGGCGGCGACGTTTCTCAGGGATTGATGAAGGTTCGCAACCTGACCGTTCCCCGTTTGGAATTCGTTCTTCGCTACTTTACTGCAGGCAGTATGTGCCGCAGATTTGAACTGGAGGAGGGTGTTCCCTTCGATCCGCCTTACGCTGAAGTTACCCTCAAGAGCGACGAGCAGGGCGATCCCCTGATCAGCGAGAGAATCTGCTTGATGAAAGGTATTCTCAAGGAAGGTCAGTATCAGGAAGCTCTAGATATCACCGTTCGTGTTGGTGAAGTTCTGAAGAAGGAACTTGCTTCTCTGAACCTGACTCTGATCGACTTCAAGATCGAAGTTGGTTACGACGAAAGCGGCAAGATCTACGTTGCTGACGAAATCACCCCCGACATCTGGCGCGTGAAAGACGAAAACGGCAACATCCCCAATCAG
>JAZOSM010000143.1:0-11097 GCA_045657125.1 Eubacteriales bacterium | reverse complement strand
AAAGCCCAAATGCCCGACTTTGTCCTCTCCAAAATCAAATAAAATCCCCTCAACACATCCCCTGCGGAGCAGTTTTTCACTGCTCCGCTTTCTTTTTTTGCAAACATTGACAAAACTACGGGGAAATGCTATATTTACCTTATATTATATATAAAGCAATCGGCCCCCCGCAATCATCAACAAGGAGAACCGCAATGAAAAAGAAAATCTTGTCCCTGCTCACGGCGCTGATCATGGTGCTTCCTCTGTTCCCCATATTCGAAGTGCCCGTATTTGCAGCCCCTGTTTATACCACATCCGTTTCCAAAACAAAAATAACCCCCGGTGAAGAAGTTACCGTTACCGTTTTCGTAAACGAGAAAGTAACCGTGAAAGGCTTTGCTCTGGACTATTCTGCTATTTGCGGTTCCGGCGCCCCCTTTGAACTTGTCAGCGCCGACTTTTCCTCGACCATTAAGTCCAACTCTATGCTTGCCGTTCCCCAGCATGGTAATGGTCAGGCAGCATCCGCCGCTATGTCTTCTTACGAAGTTTCTGGTGAAATCTTTACCCTCAAGGTAAAGGCAAAAGAAAGTGCCGAGCTCGGAACCTACGTTTTTGACATTTTCGTTAAGGTTGATGCCGTCACCGCAACCACCAAAGGCACCACCGTCGAAATCTGTCACAAATGTGTTCCTGCCACCACGTATTCCAATGATGCGACCCATCACTGGATGAAGTGCTCCATCTGCGGAATAATCGTTGAAGATACCCGCAAGGCGCACGACTTTGACAACGCCTGCGACACCACCTGCAACACCTGCGGTTTCACCCGCACCGTTACCCACGACTATTCCGTGCAGGACAAGGACGAAAATAGTCACTGGATGAAGTGCTCCATCTGCGGAAAAATCGATGAAGATACCCGCAAAGCGCACGACTTTGACAACGCCTGTGACACCACCTGCAACACCTGTGGTTTCACCCGCCAAGTTTCCGATCACGTCTACGACAGCGAACGGGATCACAACTGTAATGAATGCGGCTTCGTACGTTTCATCCCCGGCGAGCTGGATGGAAACGAGGGGATTGATATCGACGACGCCATCTACGCGCTCTTTGCCGTTAATTACCCCGACCAATATCCCGTAAATCAGCCCATCGACTTTGACCGCAACGGAAAGGTTGAAATCGAGGATGCCTTCTACCTCCTGTTCCACTACAACTTCCCCGATCTCTACCCCTTGTACTAAATCCCCCACAAAACAGCAAAAGGACCAGACGGTGTCTGGTCCTTTTTTGATTCACTTTCATTTAAAACTGGAAATAGATAAACGGGCTAACTCCCGTGTACGCCAGAGCAAAGCAAATTCCAAGCGCGGTGAAGAAAATCACAAGCCCCGGCACCGTTTCCAAATCGACCTTTGGGTAAAATCCCTCGATCGTCGTCTTTGCCTTGACCGCCTTCACACAGGCAAAAACCGTACAAACGGCAACGCAGATAATGCCGAACACCACCCAGGAGCTGACGTATACCAAGCCACCTTGACAGGATACGATGCCGATGATTACCTTCCACGCGGTTTCAAAATCCGCCGCCCTGAAAAAGATCCAGCAAAACGATACGAACAAATACGTTGCGAAAATCGAGCAAATTTTCCCGAGCAAAGTGCCCTTGTAGTTCTTGTCGTGTCCCGTGATCTTCATCCATAATTTATGTACGCAAAGGGCTACGCCGTGGAGTGCTCCCCACACCACGAAGGTCCACGCCGCGCCGTGCCACAAGCCACCGATGAGCATGGTCAAAAACAAATTCACGTAGGTTCTCACCGCGCCTTTTCGGTTGCCGCCAAGGGAAATATACAGATACTCCTGCAGCCACGTAGATAGGCTGATATGCCACCTTTTCCAAAATTTGCTTATGTTTTCCGCAAGATACGGCATATTAAAGTTGCGATTCAAATCGTAGCCCAATATTTTGGAAATGCCGATAGCCATATCGGAGTATCCCGAAAAGTCGCAGTAAATCTGAATGGAATATCCCACGATCGCCATGATAATGGACACCGCGTGGAAATTTTGCGGCGCGCTGAAAACGGCATCCACGCAAACGGATATGTTGTCCGCAATTACGATTTTTTTGAACAAGCCAAACACAAAGGGCACGATACCTGCCTTGAAATTTTCCCAATTGATGTTTCGATCCTCGTACAATTGATGGATGAAATCCTTGGCTTTTACGATGGGTCCTGCAACCAACTGTGGGAAAAAGGCAATGTACAGCGCCACCTTTACGAAGCTTTTTTCGCAAGTCACCTGGTTTCTGTACACGTCCAGCGTATAGCTTAAAGATTGGAAGGTATAGAAAGAAATTCCCACGGGCAAAAGAATGTTTAAAGCAAGGGAATCTTGGATTCCGAACACCTGACGGAAGGAATCCAGGAAGAAATCGAAATACTTAAATACCCCCAAAATCACAAGGGGAATGATCACGCCGATCCACAAATAAATTTTCTTGCGGCTTTTCTCCAGCATAATGGCAGACCCATATGCAATCGCTGTCAGTCCCAACATCAAAAACGCGCACTTCCAGTTCCACCAACCGTAAAAAATATAGCTTGCGATCAAAAGAATTCCGTGGCGCAGCGGGAGCATTTTCTCTTTGCTGATTTTCAGATTGATTTTCGTAAGCAGAAGCAAAGCACAAACGATGGCAAAAAAGCAAATAAACGGAATGCTGTTAAAGGTCATTTTGCTTCCTCCATCCCGCAAAGCTTGTCATAAAAAGCGTCTGCGATCACTTGATGCCCCACCTTGTTTAAATGTCCGCTGCCGGGGGTACTGTTGGAAAATCCGTAGGGAAGCTCCGAATTCTTTTCGTAGTGCTCCATAAAATCAACCGTTACATCAACAACTTCGATCCCGTACTGTGCACAGCAGTCCTTAAAGACGGTTTTGTATTCCTGATCTTTGATCGTAATAGCCTCGCCGTTTTCCGAAATTCCGATTTCCTCGTGCAGCAAAATGATCAAACCGATTCTTTTTTCGGAAGCAGCCACCGAAAGCTTTTTCAGAACGGCACCCATTTTCTCCCTGTAAAGGCCCAAATCCTCCTGTTTGTCCGATTCTGCACCACTGTCACTTGCGGCGGGACGAACGGCACGCAGATCCCTGATCTTTTTCACAAGCAGTCTGGCGTACGGAACCCTCTGCGCCGCTTTGTACAAAAAGCTTCGCTCCTCCATGGGCGTGTAAAACTCCCCCACCAAAAGAGAGTCCAGCTGCGACTCTGAAAACGCTACGTTGCTCGTTTCAATGACCACGTATTTTGCATCGGGAAATTCCTCGATCACGTACTCGAAATTGCTGGCGCAAATCTCAAAGGAATGCCCCGAAATCCCAAGATTTAAGCACTTAAGATCGTTGTCGGGATCCTGATCCTCGCCAAACTTCCGATTCAGCAGATAAACGAAGTTGGCATTCTGCGGAACCTGCAACGCCTCCGTGTGAGAGCTGCCTATAAAAACAACGTCGGGCTTTTTCAAATTGTCAAAATACGCATTGTTATATCCCAATCCGTCCGTCTTTCCATAGCCGAAGCCCTCCGTCATAAAGGACCACCCGGACTCGGGAACAAAGCGGTAATCGGTCGTGGAATTGGGCTGAACCGCCGCAATGGGAGAATTGTCATACACCGCCGCAAATCCGCACAGCAGCACCAAACTGATCACACCCGCCTCGACGCATTTCAGCAAATATTTTGTTATTTTCATACACCCCGAAGCTCCTTCCATCCTTTTGTCAAATGAATTATATCACACCCCTCAAAACTTTGTCTACCTCGTATTTTTCTTTTTCCATACACTGCGGTAAAGGTCTTTTCGTTGACAAAAATCGACATCGGTGTTAGAGTGGAAAGAGAAAAAACTACTGCCAAACCGAAATTTCAAAATCGGACGTGCTGATCGTAGGTGGAACCTCCTTGGTAGTAAACCCTGCCGCCTCTCTGATCGAAGGGTTTCAGGGAGAGCATTTGATTCTCATAAACTATGCGCCCACCCCTTACGATGCCGATGCGGAATACGTCATCAGAGATTCCATCTCCGACGTATTAAGCGCATTTGCAAAATAACAAACCACACGGGCATTGCCCCATCAAATAAGGAGGCAGTTTACCATGCCAATCAAAGAAGAATCCTTTCGAATCGGAAGCGGAAGATATATTCAAGGACAAGGATACCTGATAAAGACGGGTGAGGAAGTCCTGCGGGTAGGCACGGCGCCCCTGATCATAGGCGGAAAGACTGCCCTTGGTTTAACCAAAGCAAAAATCGCCGAGAGCGTTGCGGAAAAGTGCGATAAATATGAATTTATCGTACATACGGGAACCTGCAACGAAAAGCGTGCAAAAGAGCTTGCCCTTCTCGCCGAGCAAAAAGGCTATGAC
Source organism: Eubacteriales bacterium (assembly GCA_045657125.1). Lineage (GTDB taxonomy): Bacteria > Bacillota > Clostridia > Oscillospirales > SIG627 > RGIG5579. Next base: position 6,671 of record JAZOSM010000143.1, on the reverse strand, counting down.
GTGATCGTAGGCGTAGGCGGCGGTGTAATCTGCGACTTTGCCAAGCTCTGCGCCCATTTTGCCCGACTGCCCGTAATAAACGTTCCTACCTCCAGTGCAACCTGCGCCGCATACACGCCCCTGAGCATTCGCTACACCCCCGAGGGAACCACCATCGGCTCTTTGCATTACGGATATGAAGTAGACGGAGTCATCGTCGATACAGAGATTCTTGCAGGACAGCCCGTTCGTTTGCTCCTTGCAGGTGTTTTCGATGCTTTGGCAAAATTTATTGAGATCCGCCAGCGCTTCACGGAAGAAACCACCGAATACCCCCTCGGTCTCAATTATGCCTATGCCATGGCAAAGGCGTCGTATAAAGTTTTAAACGATTTAACCTATCCCTGTATCCGCGATATGGAAAACGGCGTGATCTCCCATGCGGTGGAAAACGTAATTTTCACTTCCATCGCGGCAACCGGTGTGATCAGCGGAATTGCAAGAGGCTCAAACCAGTGCGCACTGGCACATAAATTTTATGAAACCACAAGAACTCTGTTCCCTCAAAGCGCAAGACCTTACCTGCACGGCGAAATCGTGGGAGTAGGTCTCCTGTTACAAAATCATTTCAACGGCGAGGAAGAAAACAACGCCGCCTTGCTGGAACTGATGAAAAAGTACGATATGCCCTATCGCTTGGAGGAGATCGGCGTTGACAACACCGATGAAATTTTCAGGCTCTATTACGAAAAGCTTTGCGGCACCACCGCAATCGAAACCGAAGAAGAAGCACTCCGCCTGAAAACCTCCCTGCAATACCTGCGCCAAATCAAGTAAAAGCACCACCGACAACCTCCCCCATAAAAAAAGGCGACCGATCCCAATTACAAGGAAGGTCGCAAAGAAAAAGCCGTACCGAACTTTTCAGAATATTTCGAAAAAACAAAAAAGGGGAACTTTCCGCCATCGAATGCTGCAAGGAACTTGGCATCAGTCGCTCCAAGTGGTATAGCCTGTGCAAAGGTGCTTGAAAAAACAAATTTAATATGGTACAATGTATTATCTTTATTTAGAAGAAAGATCAGAGTACAACTTACAGATATAAAAAAGAAAGTGATATATTCACAATGGCCAAACTGAAATCCAAAGTTGAAAACAAAGAAAAACTTCTTGAACATTGGCAAACGATTGCCCTTTTCTTAATCTGCTACGACGCAATTGTAGCAGCTGCCTCTTATTTTGCCGCACTTTGGTTGCGCTTTGACTGCCGTTTTAGTGCGATTCCGGAGGAATATTTTTTGCCTTGGCTGAAATTTGCTCCGGTATACTTAGTGGCTACCATCTTGGTTTTGTGGCATTTGAATCTTTATCGCAGCATCTGGAGATTTGCGAGCTTCTACGAATTAAAGAGAATTATGATCGCCTGTCTTTGCCTCGGTGTTTTCCATACCTTGTTTATCACGATTCTGTTCAAGAGAATGCCGATCACCTATTACGTTATCGGTATTTTCATCCAGTTTATATTTACGGTACTCATTCGTTTTTCTTACCGTTTTGTTTTGCTGGAGCGAAGCAAGAGAACACTGGCTTACAGTAAAGCGAAAGTCAGCAACGTTATGTTGATCGGAGCAGGCGAGGCGGGTCAGCTTCTGTTGCGTGAACTGAATAGTTCCAGAACTTCTCAAGATCGCGTCCTTTGTATTATCGATGACAACAAAAACAAATGGGGGCGTTTTCTTGACGGCGTTCCTGTAGTTGGTGGAAGAGACGATATTTTCCTCAATGTGGAAAAATATCAGATTGATAAGATTTATCTTGCTATCCCCGGTGTATCTTCGGATCAACGACGCGACATCCTGAACATTTGTAAAAGCACAAATTGTGAATTGAAAAATCTTCCCACTAAGTATAAGGATTCCACTGATATCACAGCTCAGTCGATTGTTCCGGTTGCGATTGAAGACTTGCTTGGCCGTCCTACGATCCAGGCGGATATGAAGGAAATCTTTGACTTTATCGAAGGAAAGGTGATTTTGGTTACCGGTGGCGGCGGATCCATCGGAAGTGAGCTTTGCAGACAAATTGCCTGTCATAATCCAAAACAGCTCATCGTCTTTGACATCTATGAAAACAATGCTCACGCCATCGGACTTGAACTGAAGGATGCAAATCCGGAATTGAATTTGGAGATTCTTATCGGTTCCGTGCGTGACAGTAACCGTATCAATCAGGTCTTTGAAAAATACAAGCCCGATATCGTATATCACGCAGCCGCGCACAAGCACGTTCCCTTGATGGAGGACAGCCCTTGCGAATCCATTAAGAACAATGCCATCGGTACGTATAAGACTGCCTTTGCAGCCATGATGAACGGCTGTAAGCGCTTTGTTCTGATTTCAACTGACAAAGCGGTCAATCCTACCAATATTATGGGTGCTTCCAAGAGAATGTGTGAAATGATCATTCAAACCTTTGACCGTAAGATCAAAGAAGGAAAGGTTGATGATCTGGTTCCGATGCGCAGACATTGTTTGAACTCTGAGGAAATCACAGCTACTGCGTTTGAAAGTTCGAAAAAGATCGAAACGAAATTCGTTGCCGTTCGCTTCGGAAACGTGCTCGGAAGCAACGGTTCCGTTGTCCCAAGATTCAAAGAGCAAATTGCAAAGGGAGGACCCGTAACGGTTACGCACCCGGATATTATAAGATATTTTATGACGATTCCGGAAGCGGCATCCCTTGTTTTACAGGCAGGTACATACGCCGAGGGTGGTGAAATTTTTGTTCTGGATATGGGATCTCCCGTGAAAATCGACTCTCTTGCCAGAAATCTGATTCGTCTTTCGGGCCTCGTGCCGGACGTCGATATCAAAATTGAATACACCGGTCTTCGCGCAGGCGAAAAGCTTTATGAAGAAAAATTAATGCTGGAAGAGGGTATGAGAAAAACTCCCAACCAGTTGATTCATATCGGAAGACCGATTCAGTTTGATACCGATGAATTCTTAAAGGAATTGAAGAACATTATTGAGGTAATCTACGCCGGACGTGAGGATCTGATCCGCGATCTGGTTATGAAGGTTGTAACTACTTATCGTCCCGCCGGTGAAAATGGCTCTGAGGAAAAAGGATCCGAATATGAAAAGCAGATCTCTTCCGCAAAGTAGCAGCAATAAATATCCCCCCGTAAAACGGGGGGATATTTATTTGTTAATTTGTTGACAATAATTAAAAAATATGCTAAATTGTAATGGGTTTTTTTACCCTAAATTTTTACAGATATATTTGTAGTATATTTGTAGGAATTGCAAGTATGAATAATAACTTATTGATTATTGGTGCTGGTTGTTTCGGATTGGCAGCGAAAGAAACAGCAGAAGCTATGGGCTGCTTTGAAAAAATAAGTTTTCTTGATGATAATATCAAAGAAACACCAGACGAAATGTAAAGTTCAGGAGAATATTATGGCAGAAAACGTAAGAATGATTCCATTTAGCCCTCCCGATATTTCAGAAGCAGAAATAAACGAGGTTGCCGAGGCACTTCGTTCAGGGTGGATTACCACAGGACCTAGAACAAAACAACTTGAAAAGCAGATCGCAGAATGGGTTGGCTCTGAGAAATGTGTCTGCCTCAATTCTCAGACAGCGTGTGCTGAAATGGCTCTGCGCGTTCTCGGGATCGGCCAAGACGACGAGGTGATCGTTCCCGCATACACTTACACAGCCTCGGCATCTATTATCGACCACGTTAGCGCAAAAATCGTAATGATTGACTGTCAGAAAGACAGTTTTGAGATGGACTACGATGCGCTCGAAAAGGCTATCAATGAGAACACAAAGGCGATTATTCCCGTTGATCTCGCCGGTATTCCTTGCGATTATGACAGAATTTTCAAAATTGTCGAAAGCAAAAAACATTTGTTCTCACCATCAAATGACATACAAAAAGCAATCGGTAGAGTGGCAATTTGTGCCGACACAGCTCACGCTTTTGGTGCAAAATGGCATGGGAAGATGCTCGGTTCCGTTGCTGATTTTTCCAGTTTCAGTTTCCACGCGGTCAAGAATTTGACAACTGCTGAGGGTGGAGCTCTAACATGGCGGACGATTCCCGGTATCAACAACGAGGATATCTACAAACAGCTTCAATTACTTAGTCTTCACGGCCAGTCCAAGGATGCCCTTGCCAAAACAAAGCTTGGCGCTTGGGAGTATGACATCGTGGGCACCTACTACAAGTGCAATATGACCGACGTTGCAGCGGCGATTGGACTCAAACAGTTTGAACGTTACCCCTCTATGCTCGATCGCAGAAAAGAGATTATCTCCAAATATGATACAGCGCTGAAACCTCTTGGCGTGGAAGTGCTTGACCATTACAACAACGAACACGAATCGTCGGGACATCTTTACATAACTCGCGTTCCTAATATCACTGCAGATCAGAGAAATGAAATCATTATAAAAATGGCAGAGCAAGGCGTAGCAACCAACGTTCACTACAAGCCGCTTCCTATTCACACAGCTTACAAGAACATGGGCTTTTGCATTAAAGATTACCCAAATGCTTACGCTCATTTTGCAAACGAAATCACATTGCCGCTTAACACTCGTCTGACTGATGAGGATGTAGCATATGTGATAGAAAAATACATTAAGATTTTGAAAGAATACATATAATTATGCTCTTGAAAAAATGGGAACAGCTCCCGACCGAAATGAAAACCGACGAGGTGCGAAAATATTACGATATTCTGAAAAAGAAACAAGTTAGCTTGTTTTTTAAGAGGGTATTCGATATTGTTGCATCCTCAATTATGCTAATGATTCTTTCCCCCGTGTTTTTAATTTTGGCGATAGCTATAAAACTTGACAGCCGCGGGCCCGTGTTTTATAGACAGGTGAGAGTAACGCAATACAATAAAAAATTCCGCATTTTCAAATTCAGATCCATGGTGCAGAATGCGGACAAGGGCTCACAGGTAACCGTCAGCGGCGATACGCGAGTGACCCGTGTGGGAAAATTCGTCAGAGGCTGCCGACTGGATGAGGTCAGCCAGCTCATCGACGTGTGGCGCGGCACAATGACCTTCGTGGGAACGAGACCCGAAACACCGAAATACACGGAGCATTACACCCCTGAAATGATGGCGACGTTTCTGCTCCCCGCAGGGGTGACCAGCCTTGCCAGCATTCTCTACAAGGACGAGGCAAAGCTGCTTGACGCCGCGGAAGATACCGACAAGGTGTACGTGGAGAAAATATTGCCCGCTAAAATGTACTACAACCTGAAGGACATCGAGAATTTTGGCTTTTGGCGGGATATCAAGCTGATGTTTATGACCGTCTTTGCCGTTTTGGGCAAGGACTATCAAGGGGATTATAAGGCTTCGGAGGTCTTAGAAGAAAACAGAGGTTGAGAGATGGAAAGTAAAATTATTGTTTCGGTCGTAATGCCGGTATACAATGAAGAAAAATACATCGAAAAATGTATCGATTCATTGTTACTACAGGACTATCCGAAGGAAAATATGGAATGGATTTTCGTTGACGGGTGCTCAAAGGATCGGACTGTAGAGCTTTTGAATGGGTATCAGAGTCAATATCCTGATCTGATCAGAATTTATAATAACCCTCACAAAATCGTTCCCTTTGCTATGAATATCGGCATTGAGGCGTCTGCAGGAAAATATATCGTCCGTCTTGATGCTCACGCAGATTATGCGACCGATTACATTTCAAAGTGTATTTATTATTTGGAACATACGGATGCCGAAAACGTCGGAGGATTGGCTGAGACGAAGGCAAACGGCTTTCTGGGCAATGCCATTGCAAAGATGCTATCCTCAAAATTCGGTGTTGGTAATTCCCAATTCAGAACAAACGGAGAAAGCGGATACGTAGATACCGTTCCGTTCGGAGCTTTCAAACGAGAAGTTTTCTCGAAATACGGCGGATATGACGAGAGATTGGTCCGCAATCAGGATAACGAAATGAATTTCCGCATCAGGAAAAACGGCGGAAAAATATATTTGTCAAGTGATATACGGCTCTCCTATTATTGCCGCGATTCGATCCGTGGAATCTCCGCCATGGCGAGAAAAAACGGAATGTGGAATATTATTACGATGAAATTGTGTCCCGGAGCTATGGGCTTGCGGCATTTTATTCCCTTTGTGTTTCTCATTTCCGTCGTCGGCCTTGGAGGACTTGGATTTCTTCATCCGTTGTTTTGGCTGCTCTTGGGGGCGGAATTGTCGCTGTATTTGCTTTTGGATGTTTTGTTTTCCGCAAAAATCTCAAGCAGTGGAAAAGAGTTTTTCGTAATGCTTGCGTTGTTCCCCATTTTTCATCTTTCGTACGGCTTCGGATCATTGGTCGGAATTACAAAGCTTTTTTCAAAGAAATTCAGAAAAGGCAATTATACCAATAAAAAAATCTAACTTTGTGCTTTAGGAGGACTTTCCCGTGTCGCTTTATAACAAAATCATAAACAGAGAAGAAAAAATTTCTTTGATCGGTCTCGGTTACGTTGGTATGCCCATTGCAGTTGCATTTGCAAACAAGGGCGTTGACGTGATCGGCTTCGATCTGAATGAAGCCAAGATCGAGCTTTACAAAAGTGGAGGAGACCCAACCAAGGAAGTTGGCGACGAAGCAATCCGGAACACTACGGTCCAATTCACCTCC
>JAZOSM010000142.1:0-14339 GCA_045657125.1 Eubacteriales bacterium | reverse complement strand
CCGATGTATTCGTTCAGCTGCAAGGGCTGATATTGCGTCAAAATACCCACGGTATCTATACCGGAGTTTACGCAGTTGGAGAGAGGAAAATCGATCAGTCGGTACTTGCCGCCAAAGGGAACGGCAGGCTTTGCCGTATTCTCGGTCAGAACCATCAGTCTGCTTCCCTGACCACCTGCCAGAATCATAGCCACACATTCTTTTTTGCGAAAAACCATCATTTGCCTCCTGTATTTTAATTATTTCAGTTTGCTCTGAATTTTGTAAAAACTTGCTGACAAAGGGGGAACCGTAAATTCGCAGGACCACGCACAGCCGTGCATGGGAATAGATTTTGCAGAGATTCTGCGGAGTACCCGTCCTCCGCCTCCGTATCGGGTACGGTCGGAATGGAACACGGGAACGCAACAGGCTTGCTCAGGAATGCCGATGCGGTATTTCTTTCGCTCCACGGGACAGAAATTGAAAATACACAAAAGCTTTTCGCCACGCCTGTTTTGACGGAGAAAAGCAACAACGCCGTTGTCGCGGTCATCGGCGGAAATCCATCGGAACGTGTCGGGAGAAAATCCGTCCTCCCACAAAAGCGACTCCGATCGGTAGAATCGGTTCAGCTCGGCAAGATACCGCCGCAAACCGATGTGAGAGGGATAGGTCAATAAAATCCAGTCCAGTTCCTTTTTCTCGTTCCACTCGCCGAACTGCCCGATCTCGTTGCCCATAAAGTTCAGTTTGCCGCCGGGGTGTGCAAACATATATCCGTACAAAAGCCGCAATTCGTCAAATTTTTCTCCGTAAGAGCCGGGCATCTTTTCCATCATGGATTTTTTCAGATGCACCACCTCGTCGTGGGAGAGGGGCAGAATGTAATTCTCGGAAAAAGCGTACATCGTGGAAAAGGTCAAGGTATTGTGCTTGCCCTTACGAAACAGCGGATCGGTCTCCATATATTCCAAAATGTCGTTCATCCAGCCCATATTCCACTTTAGGTTAAAACCGAGACCGCCCGCTTCGGGGGGCTTTGTTACCAAAGGGAAGGCGGTGGATTCCTCCGCCACCATCAAAGCAGAGGGATCGTGGCGGAATGCCGCAAGATTCAGCTGCTTGAAAAATTCAATGGCGTCCAGATCGTAATTTCCGCCGTGGACGTTGGGGGTGTAATCCTCACGGCAATAATCCAAATAAAGCATAGACGCCACGGCATCCACCCGCAAACCGTCTACGTGATATTCACGAAGCCAAAACAGTGCCGAGGAGATCAAAAAGCTTCTGACCTCAAATCGACCCCAATCGAAAATCCTTGTTCCCCATCCCTTGTGCTCGTTCATTTTCGGATCGCTTTTTTCGTAGCAAAACGTGCCGTCGAATTCATACAATCCCGATTGATCCTTGGGAAAATGCCCGGGAACCCAATCCAAGATCACACCGATTCCCGCGCGGTGAAAGGCATCAATAAGCGCCTTCAGCTCCTCGGGAGAGCCGTATCGGTGAGTGGGAGCAAAATATCCCGTCACCTGATATCCCCAAGAGCCCTCAAAGGGATACTCGGTCAAGGGAAGAAATTCCACGTGGGTATACCCCATTTCCCTTACGTAAGGAACCAAGGTATCCTTTAATTCCGAATAACTGTAAAAACTGCCGTCGGGGTGTCTGCGCCAAGAACCCAGATGCACCTCGTAAATGTTCATGGGCGCATTCAGAGGATTTTTCTTGCTGCGGCGGAAGTCATCGTCCCGCCAACGAAATGGCTTTTCATCCCGCAAAATTCCCGCCGTATCGGGAAGGTCTGCCACGGCACGGGCGTAAGGATCGGTTTTATAAACCTCTTTCCCGTCGGCACCGATCACAAGATACTGATACCGCTGACCCGATCGGGCGTTGGAAGACTCTGCATACCAAGATCCGTGGGCATCCTTTTCCATGGCGATCTCACGCGGATTCCAAAAATTGAAATCCCCCACCACGAAAACCGCACGGGCGCGGGGTGCCCAAACGCGAAAGGAAAACCCTTTTTTGCCCGCCAACGGATGCGCGCCCATAAAGGTATAGGCATCGTCGCTTTCACCGCGGTAAAAGCGTTGCATTTTCTCACGGATCATCGTTTTCCTCCCCTCACAAGCACGTGTAAGCCGAAAATGTGTATAATATGTGAATATTATAATATATATATCCCGTTTTGTAAAGAACAAAAATCAAAACGGGGAACAAAAGGCGAAAGTTTTATTTTCCCGAGGTTTTTTTACGTCTTGCTATTTTGTCCGTTCGGGTGTATGATAGAAAAAGTTTGAAAACGAGGTGCTTTCCATGAAAAGACAAAGCGGTGTTTTACTTCCCATATTTTCCCTGCCGGGGGAATACGGCTGCGGAACCTTTTCCCGTCACGCCAAAGCCTTTGCGGAGAAAATTGCAAAAAGCGGTTTCTCTCTTTGGCAGGTACTGCCCTTCGGCATTACCGACTCCTTCCACTCCCCTTATATGTCCCTCTCCTCCTTCGGGGGAAATCCGTGGTTTATAGACCCCGAGGAGCTTTTTGATCAGGCCCTTGTGACCAAAGAAGAATTGGAGGGGCAAAAAGTCCCCGAGCCTTATTTATGCGACTATGATTTTTTGGAAAAAAACCGTCTCCCGTTCCTGAAAAAAGCTGCGGAACGCTTTCAGGATAAACAGGCGGTATACGAATTTTTAAAGAGCAATCCCCAAATCGAGGGAACCTGCCGCTTTCTGACCCTGCGCGAAACCAATGGCTGTTTGCCTTGGACCAAGTGGACGGAAAAGACCCTTGATGAAAAACTGTATTTTGCCCACGGCTTTATGCAATACGAGTTTCACCGTCAGTGGGACAAATTGCATCGTTGCTGTAAGGACCACGGCATTGAAATCATCGGAGATCTGCCCTTTTACGTATCCTATGACAGCTACGACGTCTGGTCCTGTCCCGATTCCTTTTGGCTGGATGAAAACCACGCTCCCGTCAAGGTGGCGGGTGTTCCTCCCGATTACTTCTCTCCCCTTGGTCAAAAATGGGGAAATCCCCTGTACCGTTGGGAGAAAATGAAAGAGGACGGATTTTCTTATTGGAAGTCCCGTTTGGCTTATCAGCTCCGTCTGTTTGACGGTGTCCGATTCGACCATTTTCGCGCCGCAAGCGGCTATTTTACCATTCCCGCAGAGGCGGAAAACGCCCTGGAGGGAACTTGGCTTCCCGGTCCGGGAAAAGATCTGATCGACGCTTTCGCACAGGTTTCCAAGGGAAAATTTCTTCTGGCGGAGGATTTGGGAACCATTGATCAGAAAACCCGCGATTTACTTGCCTACGCAGGCTATCCGGGTATGGCAGTATTCCAATTCGGCTTTGACGGAAATCCCCTGTCTCCCCACCTGCCGCACAACTACCCCGAAAATCTGGTTGCCTATTCCGGCACTCACGACAACAACACCCTTCTTGGCTTTTGGTTTGAAATGGACGAGGAGGTTCGCAAAAATGCAAGTTCGTATCTGGGCGAGCCCCGTGACGGCGTGGAGGGCACTTTGCGCGCTTTGATGAGAAGCCGTGCCGCCCGCGTCATCTTCCCTCTCCAGGACCTTTTGGGCTACGGTGCCGACACCCGAATCAATACCCCCGGCGTGGCAAAAGGAAATTGGCAAATTCGCTTTACCGCAGAGCAGATCGCTTCTCTGAACACGGAGAAATTTGCGGAAATGAACCGCGTCTACGCAAGAACGGTTTGATGGTAACACATCCCCCTTGCAAAAAAGGTAAATTTCTGCCGAATACCAATAAAAAAGCTGTGATGATCCCCCTTTGTTCATCACGGCTTTTTGCGTTTTTACTAAAAAAGGGAAGATAATTTTGTGAAAACCAACAGATTTTCAACTGACTCTTTTCGTGATATAATTTAAGATGTGTCATTGTATGTTGCTTTTGATAAATCCAATATACTGAAAGGATTTTTAAATGAAAAAAACGATTTTTTCGCTGTTTTTCACCCTCTGCACGGCATTTGTCGCTTTGGCATTTTCCGTACACGCCGACACGGCTCTGCAGCTTTCCGTTGCCGCAGACGGCGGTGATTATAAAACCGTAGAAAGCGCCCTTTCCGCCGTATCGCAAATGGCGGCAAAAGGCGAATTAAACGACAAGGGTGTTTGTCTGGTTCTCACGGGAGAGCATACCGCTACGGTAAAGGATAAGCTTCTTTTCGGACAGAAGACCATCTTTCTGCCCGACGGAAGAAAACTGCCCATCACCATCAAAGGCGGTATTCTGAATTTGACCGCAGAGCACATCGTCTGCGCCAACGACTATACCTTTACCAATATCACCATCCCTCTGGACGACGTTGCCACCAAACTCTATGCGGGAAGCGGTAACGTAACCCTTGACAACGTCACGACCGACAAAAACGGCAAAGCGGAATACAAAAGTTACCTGTACGGTGACAACTACTCCGCCAACGCTTTTGCAGGATGGACCGAGGAAAGCCTCGCTCTTTACAGCGAAAACGGCTTGTTCGTCTCCTCTATGACCCTGGGCGAAAACTTTGTTTATAAAAGCAGCAACAACGCTGCCGTAGGCTCCAAAACCAACTTCTCCGCCAAGGTCGGAAGCAAAACCGTCTCTGCGGAAACCACCTGCCCGAAGCTGATCATTGACGGCGCTACCGTGGAAAACGTCCACGTAAGAACCGGTACCAACCCCACGGCAAATTCCGTTCTGCACGTCAAGGGCGGCCACGTTGCACACGTCTACGCCATTACCAAAAACACCACCTCCATCGAGGGTGACGTTACGGTCATCTGCGAGGGCGGTACTTACAGCCACTTCGTCCGTATTCTCAACGCCACCACCTTAAACGGAAACCTTAACGTAACTATGAAAAACGTAGACCTTTCCGTCAACCCCACCACCGATGACGCGCAAATGATCGAAATCGGTTTCGGCGGCGCTTCCGTCCTGGGTGACGTAAACGTTTATATGGAAAACGTCAAAGCAGACCGTTATTACGGCTCCCTCGCAGGAAAAAGCAGCAAGGTCACCGGCGACGTTTCCCTGACGATGAAAAACTGCGAATTTTCCCGTTTCATCCGAGGCGGCTTCGGTCAGACCCCTATTTACGGAAACTGCACCAACAATTTTGAAAACGTACTGATCGGTCCCGAGCACTTCGTGGGCATCGACAATACCGCCGTTTTGGGCAAAGCTGCGGAATACACCGGCAAAAGCGCCACCGTGGGCAACCTGACCAACGTTCTGAAAAACGTTACCTTCGCCACCCCCGAAACGGAAGTAAATTCTTACCTTGGCTCCAGCGCCTCCTGTACCATCGCAGGTAACATTACCAACACGCTGGACAACGTAATCACCAACGGCAAACTGAATCTGTACTGTGCAAGTGCAAGCGGAAAAGTGCTTGGCAACGTTACCAACACCATCAAGGAGGGCACCTATTCCTACTACCTTTACGGCGGTCCCAATGCGGGCACCGTTCAGGGCAACATCATCAACTACGTACAGGGCGGTACTTACCTGCAGGAAACCTATCTGGGCGGCCACAACTGTACCATCGCAGGACAAATCAAAAACTACGTTTCCGGCGGAAACTTTACCACACTCTACCTGTTCTGCGGCACCCGCGCAGGTAACGTAACCAACAAAGAGCATCCCTACGGCATTGAAAACTACTTTACCGGCGGTAACTTCGTAGGCGTTTGGGGCGGCGGAGGAAACAGCATTACCAGTACCCTGACTGCCAACGTTTACAATGAAATTTCCGGCGGACACTTCGGCGTTTATAACTATCAAGGCAAAATCAATTCCTTTGCAGGCTCGGTCCGTAACGGTACGCACAACGCCAACGTGGATACCCTGATCCTCGGCGGTGTATTCGAGGGTTACGTTTGCGGCGGCTCCATTCCCAATCAGGAGGACTGGGGACACGAACACGCAGGCACCTCCACACTGACCATTGCAGGCGGCGAATTCCGTTACATGATTGACGCTGACTGCCGTTGGGGTACTTACAACGAAAGCCACCTTTACGTCAACACCCAAAAGGCTTTGGAACCCCTGTCCCTTGCCTATAATCTTGAATGCGAATCCTTTACCGCGGCATCCGAAACCATTCCCGCGAAATTGACAGGCTCGGTTGTATGCGGTGATCTGATCGTCCAAAGCAAAATTCCTTTCCAAGTTTTGGGTAACGTGGTCTGCGAAAACTTCATCGTCAAAGACACTGCCGCATCTCCCGAGATTTACGGCAACGTCGTCGCCAAAAATCTGGACTGCAAAAAACCCCTGATCATCGGTGCAAAGGCAAGCATTACCGCCGACAGTGTCAGCGGCGGCAGCATAAAACTCCACCAAAACGAATATTGGCTGGCAGGTACCTATTTCACCTCCCCCGCCAACACCAAAATTTCCGTTTCACAAAGCAACGACGTATTCGGTGACTTTACCGTGGAAAACGGCGTGGTAAAGGGTACTTCCTCCGCATTCGAGGGTGTCTCCTTCGTCTTCGACGATAAAATCGCCCTGCGCTTCTACTTCAACCGCGAGTGGGTAGACAACAGCAAGGACACTTTCACCTTCCGTGCTACCTGCGGTGACCGCGTTTTGGTAGAAGAAGCAAGCTTTGATGACCTTACTCTCAACGGAAAATACTACACCATCCTCTCCGACGATCTTTCCGCCACCGAGCTTTGCCGTGACATTACCGCCACCGGCTCTCTGATGGAAAACCGCCGTTTCACCCTCCTTGAGCTTGCCGAGATGGGCATTCGTATCTACGGAAAAGAGGGACAGAACGATGCCGTCGGCAACCTTCTGAAAGCATTTTCCAACTACGCCGTAGCAAGTGACAACTACAAGAATAGCAAATCCACCCCCCTGCCCTACGAGAACAAAACCGTAGAAACGGGCTTTGTCGGTCAGACGGGCTACGCTCCCATCATTGACACGCCTCTCATAAACATTACCGACAAGCAGATCATTCTGGACGACGGTATGCGCGTGCGCTACTATTTGCAGTCCATTAACCTGGACTCCTCCACCAAGTCCCGTTTCCAGAAGCTGAATTTCTTCCACAACTGCGAAAACATTACCAAGAAAGTATCCAAAACCTGGCACAGCACAGGCTACAACAAGGGCTATTACACCGCCACCGTTGACCTGCCCATTTACCCTTCCATGGGTGACGCCAGATTCCGCTTTATCGTTGCGGAAAAGGACGACCTGCACAATGCGCTTCCCGTGGATTCCACCGAGCCGTACACCACCTACGTATCCGTTGACTACGTAGACCGTCTGGACAGCATTGCCGAGCAGGTTGCCGCAAGCAGTGAAGGCTCCGAGCTTGGCTCTGCGCTTTTGTACTATCTGCAGGCAGGCGCGGAATACTACGACACCCAGCCCGACATTTCCGATTTCACCTACCCCGAGGAATTTTCCGCAGGCTATGCCCGTGAGGACTTTTCTCCCTACGGTGACGATATGGATATGTACAGCGGCAGAAACGGAAAGGTCGTACTGGATCCCATGTACGTTACCTGTCTTGCCCTGTGGGATGGAGATGAGCTTGCGCTGATCTACTCTTTGGACTTCCGCGGTGTCAGCGACAGCTTTGCCGAAACCTACAAAAAAGTTCTCAAATCGGAATTGAAGGATCTGATCGATCCCGACAAGATCTTTTTCAATGCCACCCACGACCACTCCGGTCCCAACGCTTCCAGTATGGACAGCGCCACCGTAAAGGTTTGGTATAAGACCATCTTCGACGACGCCCTTATGAGAGCGACCAAGCGTGCGATTTTGGATCTTGCCCCTTCTCAGCTTTACACGGGCAAGGCAACCTCCGAGCAAGGAACCAACTTCGTTCGCCGCTACGTGAGAGCAGACGGCTCGATTACGGGCATTCACAACATCATCCCCACCACCAACATCGTCGGTTATGAAACCGAGGCAGATAAGGAACTGCGCACCCTGCGCTTCACCCGCGAAGGCAAAAAGGACATCGTCTACGCCAACTGGCAGGGCCACGCCGCCCACGGCGCCGCCTACAGGTATCAGTTCACCGCCGACTTTATCCACTGGATGCGCGAAGGCGTGGAAGCAGATATGGACGTTCTGTTTATGTATGCAAACGGCGCTTCCGGCAACTTGAACTTTACGGGAAAACTCAGCGACACCCCCTTCACCTCCCCCTACTTTACGCAGGTAGGCAAAAGCCTTGTGGGAACGGTGAAAAAGGCGGTTGCCGCAGAAAAGAAAATCGAAACCGGCGAATTTATGGTAACGGCAATTCCCTTCCTGGCAACGGTCAAGCACGAGGACGAGGCTACCGTGGAAAAAGCAAAGGCTGCCAACGAGCTTCTCAAGGCTTATAAGGCGGAAAACGGCAGTGATATGCCCGCAAGTCAGATTCAGTCCCAAACGGGCTTCCAGTCCAAGTACGAAATTTCCCACATCATCACCCGTTCCGGCATGGGAGAGACTGCCACCATTCCCGTATACGCATTCTCCTTCGGTGACGTGGCAATGTCTTTCGTTCCTTTCGAGCAGTTCGACTCAAATGCAAAGCAGACCCGTGACAGTGTCCAAGACCTGTACGAGGTCACCTTCACCTGCGCCTACTCCAACGGCTCAAAAAGCTACATCCCCTCGGCTTACGCCGCACCGCACGGCGGTTATGAAGTATACTCCTCCCGCTACGTGGATTCCACAGGCGACGACATTGCTTTTGCCCTCCGTGACGCCCTGCGAGCCATGCGGGAAAACTAAAAAAATCCCCCTGAAAATCACGCTGTGACGCAATGCGATGAAAAGCAATTTTCATCGCATTGTTTTTTGTTTTTTTAAACAAAAAGCATCGGGATTTTTTGTGCAAAAGGTGAAAAATATTCGGATTTTTTTCGGGCAATTGCAAGAAGAAAAAAACTGTGATATAGTATAAGATGTAGATTTGTATAATAGGATACGTGTCCGTATTCCGTTAAGCAAAAAATCATGTGAAAGAAAGGATTTTCAATGATGAAAAAAACGATTTGGGTTCTTCTCCTTTCCGTTTGCATCGTGTTTGGCTGCCTTGCTTTTTCCGTACAGGCAGACTCAGCTCTGCAAATCACCGTTGCAGCAGACGGCGGAGACTACACCACAGTTGAAAGCGCCCTTGCCGCTGTGGAGACCATGGCGAAAAACGGCGAATTAAATTCAAACGGAGTTCAGCTCATTTTGTCGGGTACTCACACGGCAACGGTAAAGAGCAATATTCTGTTCGGGCAGAAGACGATCTTCTTGCCCAGCGGACTCAAACTCCCCATTACCATTTCCGGCGGCACACTGAACATTCCCGAAGGTAATGCGGTTTGTACCAACGACTACACCTTCTCCAACATCCGCATCCCCTTTGACGACGTTGCCGTAAAACTGTTTGCAGGCAGCGGTGACGTGGTTCTGACCAACGTTACCACAGACCTGAACGGCACCGCGGAATACAAATCCAAATTCTTTGCAGACAACTGTGTCGCAAGTGCCTTCACGGGCTGGGATGAGGACAAGCTGGATCTTTACACCGATGAAGACGGTCTTCTCAACACCTCTATGACTCTGGCACACGGCTTTTCGTTTACGAATACCTCCGGCTATCCCTATGCAGCGGTCGGTTCCTCCACGGACTTTTCCGCCAAGATCGGAAGCAAAACCATTTCTGCCGACGATACCTGTACCAAACTGATCATTGACGGTGCTACCCTGCACAACACCATGGCGAGAGTGGGCAAAAACCCCGTAGGAAACTCCGTTCTTCACATTAAAAGCGGTACGATGAATCACATCTACGCCTGCAACGCTTCTCTGCAGTCTACCATCAACGGCGACGTAACGGTTTTGGTTGACGGCGGTGACGTCAACGACTTCCCCCGCCTTCTCAACGGTTCTCTCACCTTGAACGGTGACCTGAACGTGGTTATGAAAAACCTGGATCTGATGGAAAACACCGTGGAAAACGGCAAAATGATTCAGATGGCATTCAGCGGTCCCCTCGTCAACGGTAATGTAAACGTTACTATGGACAACGTAAAGGCAGACCGTTACTACGGTGCACTTTCCAGTTCCAAAGGCGTTAACGGTGACATCAATCTTACCATCAAAAATTCTGAATTCACCAAGTTTATTCACGGCGGCTGGTCTACCTCCGCCATCGATGGAAACGTAACCAATACTTTGGAAAACGTTACCACAGGCTTCTACAGAGGCATTGACGAATGTACCGGTCTTACCGGCAACCTTGTTACCAACTGGAAAAACGTAACCATTCCCGATCAGTCCGCCGACGTGCACATCTACATGGGCGGTTTGACCGGCAAGGATTTTGTTTGCGGCGGTAACATTTTCAACACCTTGGAGGAAGTGAACGCCGGCGCCAACGTTTGCGTATATATGGGTACCTACAACGGTACGGTAAATGGTAACATCACCTCTACCATCAAGAGCGGCACTTTCAACGACTACTTCTACGGTGCAAACAACTCCGGCGTGGTAACGGGCACCGTCACCAACAACATTCAAGGCGGCACCTACGACAACGAAGTATATCTTGCAGGCTTCTACGTAGATCTGCAGGGTCAGCTGATCAACAACATTTCCGGCGGTAACTTCCAGAAGCTTTATCTGTTCTGCGGCTCCCGCAGCGGTAAGATCAGTAATACGAAGCTGGATTACGCCGTAAAGAACTACTTCTCCGGCGGCTATTTCAAGGGCGTTTGGGGCGGCTCCGGCGGCGGTAGCGTAACCCACAACGGTAACATCTACAACGAAATCACAGGCGGACATTTCTCCACCTTCAGCACCGACAATTCCAAGATCAACTCCTTTGCAGGCGGTCCCAGAAACGCAAAGCACACGGGTAACGTTAAAACCGTCATTCGCGGCGGTATCTTTGAAGGATGGGTCGCAGGCGGCGCCATCCCCAACAGTGAGGATTACTCCAAGACAAACGAGGGTAATACCGAACTGATCCTCGGCGGCGGTGACTTCCGTTCCGTAATCGAAGCAAACTGCCGTTGGGGTACCTACACGGGAACCACCAAGCTGATCCTCGATACCAAAGAAGGCAACGAGCCTCTTAAGATCGTAACCGACGTAAACTGCGAGGACGTGATCTCCTCCTCCGAAACCTATCCTCTTGATCTTTCCGTCAAAGTCAATGCAAAGCGCATCATTGCTCGCGGCAATCAGCCTTTGAATCTGTACGGTGAAGTTACCACCGAAAGCTTCATTGCAGAAAAGGATGCGGCAACCGCCAGTGTCTATTACAAGCTCAACGCCAAAGAGATGACCTTGAACGGTGAAATGCTGAACATCGGCGCAAGAACGCAAATTGCTCTGGAAAAAGCGCTTGACACCGTAAATCTCCATCAGACCGAGCTTTGGAACGTCAACACCTACCTGACCTCTCCCGCAGACACCGTCATTGAAATTTCCGAGTCTGACGAAGCCTTCGGCAGAGTAGAAGTAAAGGACGGCGTTGTAAAAGGTCTTTCCTCTGCAATGGCAGGCGTCTCCTTCATCTTCAACGACAACGTTGCTCTCCGCTTCGCCTTCGACAAAGAATGGGTTGAGGCTGTGAAGGACAACTTCAAATTCACTGCAAAAGCAGGCTCACAGACCATCGTAAACGGCGCTACCTTCAGCAAGCTGGTTATGAAGGACGGCTTCTACACCATCGTTTCCGATCCCATCAACACCGTAAACTACAATCAGAACATCACCTATTCCGGAAACTATCTGCCCGAGAGAAGCTTTAAGATGGTAGACCTTGCCGCCACCGGTATCAAGATCTACGACAAAGCAGGCAGTTATCAGGAGCTGGGCACCCTTTTGAAAGCCTTCTCCAACTACGCCATCGCAACCGATAACTACAAAAACGGCAAATCCAATCCCCTGCCCTACGAAAATGCGGCAACCCCCTCTGACTTTACAGAGGTAACGGGTGATATGAACGTCACCTCCGACCGCGGCATGGGATATATGACCCTGACGGATACTGCCCACGTAACCATTACGGGCAAGCAGTTGATTCTGGACGACGGTATGCGCATCCGCTACACTCTCAAGGGTCAGTCTTTGAACGTCCTTAACCAGAGCAAGGCAAAGGTTCACTCCCTCCACTTCTGGAACGGATGTGAAGACATTACCTCCACCATCACCAAAAAGTGGAACAGTTCCGGTCTGATGAGTGGTTACTACACCGTCACCGTGGATATCCCCGTTTATCCCTCCACCTTCGGTAACTACGTCCGCTTCCTGGTAACCGAGCAGGCAACCCTGAACAACTCCACCACCTACGTGGTAGACCACATCGAAAAGCTGGATGCTCTGGCAGAAGAATATTCCAAAACTTCTGACTTCGGTCAGGTCGGTTCTACCCTCCAGTACTACGTTCAGGCAAGTGAAGCTTATCGCGGTGCACAGCGCATTCCCGACAACTACAACTTCCCCGAAACCTTCTCCGCGGGCTGGGCAATTGCAGACATTTCTTCTTACGGTTACAAGCTTCATATGTACAGCTACTCCGTAGGACAGATCTACATTGACCCCTGTTACGTAACCTGTCTTGCTATGTGCGACGGCGAGGACCTGGTTCTTTACTACTCCGTAGATACCCGTCAGTGCGACGATACCTTCACCAAGGAATACAAAGCGCTGATCTCCAAGGAATTCGGCGTAGACCCCGATAAGATCTTCTTCAACGCCACCCACAACCACTCCGGTCCCGATACCACTCAGCGCGGCAAGACCAACATTCGCAGATGGTACGACGAGATCTTTACTCCCAGCATTCTCAACGCCACCACTACGGCTATTCTGGATCTGGCTCCCTCCGAGCTCTACGCAGGTAAAGCTACCTCCGATCCCGGTACCAACTACGTTCGCCGCTACGTTCGTCAGAGCGGCGCATTCACCGGCATCCACGTTTACGAGCCCGATTCCAACATCAACACCACCGACCCCGTAGTAGGATATGAGTCCGAGGCAGACAAAGAGCTTCGCACCATCCGCTTCGAGCGCGGTGACAAGACGGATATTATCCTTGCCAACTGGCAGGGCCACGCCGCACACGGCGCAAACAAGTACGACACCCAGTTCACCGGCGACTTCGTTTACTGGCTCCGCAAAGGTGTTCAGGAAAATACCGGCGCACACTTCATTTACTGTAACGGCGCTTCCGGTAACTTGAACTTCACTCCCAAAACCCAGGCAGATAAAAATGCCGCTTACTTTACCGACGACTACTTTGAAGGCATCGGCAAGAGCTTGGTAGGAACCGTAAGCAAGGCAATTACCGCAGAACAAAAGATCAATTCCGGCAAATTCCAGGTTGAGCACATTGCCTACAACGCTCCCGTTAAGGTTGATGCTGACGACATTCGCGAAAAGGCAATTACCGTCAACGAGGCGTGCAAGGCATACGCGGCAGAAAACGGCGCATGGACCAGCGTTTCTCAGCAGAGAAACTACATTTTCAACAACTTCGCTTCTTCCGGCCCCTATCTGCAGTCCACCTATCACCTGTCCTCCCTTATCACCCGTAACACCTACAAAACGGAAGGCACCACCCACCTGATCATCGACATCTTCGCACTGTCCTTCGGTGACGTTGCCATGGGCTTTGTTCCCTACGAGCAGTTTGACACCAACGCCAAGCAGATGCGTGACGGCGTTGCGGATCTTTACAAGATTTGTATCTCCGGCGGTTATACCAACGGTACCAAGAGCTACGTTCCCTCCAACCTTTCCTCCATCGACAACGAGGCTGCAAAGGTTCACTACGGCGGATACGAGGTTTATACCTGCCGTTACGAAGACGGAACCGGCGACGGCGTTGCCGCAGCTCTGAAAAACTCTCTGCGCAATATGAAAGGCGCAAACTAAAAAACAAAAGGAGAATCCCGTGAAGTATCAGATCAATCACGATCTTCACATTCATTCCTTTCTGTCCAAGTGTGCCAAAGACCCCGATCAGACACCCGAAAGGATTCTGAACGGGGCACTGGGCGCAGGGATTCGCACCATCTGTTTAACCAATCACTTCTGGGACGAGGACGTTCCCGGAGCAAGCAACTGGTACAGTGAGCAGAATTATCCCCATATTTGCAAAGATCTCCCCCTGCCCACTGCAGAGGGAGTTTCTTTTCTTTTTGGCTGTGAAACGGATTTGAATAAAGATCTTTCCCTTGGACTTTCCCGAGGAAAACATCATCTTTTCGACTTTATCATCGTCCCCACGACCCATTTTCATATGTCGTCAAACTTGCCGGCGGAGCAAAAAGACACGGTGGAAAAG
>JAZOSM010000141.1:0-3658 GCA_045657125.1 Eubacteriales bacterium | reverse complement strand
ACCTACATTCCTCTTGCACAGCTGATCAACTACTTCCAGATCGACTGCTCCAAGGTTCACCTTGTTGCAGAAGACGAATGGGCTGATCAGGACGGCAACATCGCTCCTATCACCTACGAAGCAGGTTTTGCTCATTCTATGATCAAGTATCTGTACTATCAGATCGATGAGAAGCTCCGTATGCCCATGGAAAACGTTCATTTCCCCACCAATGCTAACATCGCTGATTACTCCAAAATCATCGACGATATCACCGAGGGCACCGGTGCTGATATCGCTTCCACCTCTCCCGGATGGGCAGGTCACATGGCATTCGTTGATCCCATTCCCGAATTCATCGGCAGCGGCGACATCGAAGAATGGCTCAACCAGCCCGCACAGATCGTAACCCTCCATCCCATGACCATTATGCAGAACTCCCTCAACGGTACCTTCGGTCAGTCCGGTGACATTGCAAATGTTCCCCCCAAGGCTGCTACCATTGGTCCTCTGGACGTTATGCGCGCAAAGGAAAGAATCGAAGTTCACGCTCTCGCTACCTGTGGCACCTTCTCCTCTTGGCAGAGAATGACTTCCCGTCTTTGCACTCACGGTCCTATCACTCCTTATCTGCCCAGCTCCATGCTGCAGACCAAGAAGACCCAGGTTTACATCAGCGAAGAACTCGCTGCTCCCTTCGAGTGCTGGGAAAAGGTTGGTTATTAATCAACTTAATCAAAAGCAAAAAACACAGTGTGCATTGCACACTGTGTTTTTTTGCAAATAAATTGACAAAAAATGGCGAATGTGTTAAAATGTGGGGGTAAAGGAGTGATTTTTGTGGAAGAAAATGTACAGCAGAATGTAGAATTGCAACAGGACGAAGAAGTACAGCAAGCTGAAGAAATGCAGCAAGTGGAAATTCAGAAAAAAGTGCCTTCCCCTAAAAAAACAACTAAAATTATGGGCTTATCTATCGTTTTGGCTTTTATCTTGGCGATTGTTGTTCCGGTTCTAAGCACAGCGATAATTTTGAGGAGTGCTGCAAAAGAGGATCGCAAGATTGCCGCTGAAATCGTTGCCGTGATCAAAAAAATCGACGGCAAAGCTGTTACCTTGGATGGTGCGAAAGAGATCGAAGCAATTTTGGAAAAGTATGACGCGCTGACCGATAAGCAAAAGAAATTGGTTACCAATTCCAAGATTCTGGAAGACGCAGGTGCTGCGTTGAAAGCATTGAAGGATCAGGATAGCGCAAATCGTGCGGCAGCAGACGAGGTCATTGGTATGATCAAGAAGCTGGATCCGAAAGTTGTTTCTTTGGAAAAAGAAAGTGATATTGCCGCGGTTCAGGCAAAGTATGATGCTTTGACCGATACACAAAAAGCACTGGTCACCAATTACAAGGTGTTGGAAGAAACGTCTGCCACCCTTCAGGCGTTGAAGGATAGCAAGATTGCAGAAGAATTGATCCGAGAAATCGATAGCATTGATTCCAAGAAACTTGGTACAGACAGCACGCAGGTCAACGAGCTTGTAAGTAAATATGAAGCCATGACCGAAACACAGAAGGCGCTTGTTACCAACTACAGTAAGATTGCCGAGTATCAGAAGATCATTAAGACCAACGTGGATAAACAGGCGAAAATTGAAAGAGGCGTAAAGCTTGCCAATAATTTCACGGGTTATTACGGCAAATGGGGCGATTTCGGTGCACACAAAAATTCCTATCAGGGAATGATTGAAACCGCCATTCGTAACAGCGCAAAACTTCGTGAGCATTTTGACTGCCCGAATGGACCTAATTATCTGGAAATGACCGCTTCTCGTTTTACCAAGAGCTCCGGTTCTTTCGGAATTGGTTCGTGCAGCGTTTCTTTTTCGGGTTATGACAAAGTCACAGGCTATTGGGAGACTCTTTACGGAGAGGTCGTAATCAAGAGTGATGGCTCCGTTTACTACACCAAATCCTATTTTACCGGTTATTACTATTAAAATAGAGGAGATCCACCTTGTTCAGATCAAGGTGGATCTTTTTGCAGAATAAAAAAAAGAACGAAGCGATTGCTTCGTTCTTTTTTTGGCGGAGAAGCGGGGATTTGAACCCCGGCGCCAGAATAATCCGACCTAACGGTTTAGCAAACCGTCCCCTTCGACCTGCTTGGGTACTTCTCCAAATCGTTATGTGGTTGTTGTAGAGAAAAAGACCACTCTCGGTGGTCTTTTTCTTTGGCGGAGGGAAAGGGATTCGAACCCTTGTGGGATTGCTCCCAAACGGTTTTCAAGACCGCCTCGTTATGACCACTTCGATATCCCTCCAATTGGGGACAACGAATATTATAGGCTATCTTTCCGCTTTTGTCAAGGGGTTTGGTGTTTTTTATGCTTTTCCGGAAGCTTTTTTCTTTTTCTTTACGGCGAATCCGAAAGAACCTATTTTTTTGCCCAACTGAATGTATTCTCCGTGGGAGTAGGCAAGAAGATTTACCTTTTTTAAATCCAATTTACCGCGTTCGTCCACAAGACTTTCATCCACGTCTACGGCTACGATTTCGGCAAGGAACATATCGTGTGAGCCAAGTTCTTTGACCTCGACAACCTTGCATTCCAGACAAAGAGGGCTTTGCGCCAATGTGGGACAGGAAACCTTGGATGCCTTTTCGGGGGTCAGGGAATATGCCTTGATCTTATTTACTTTCGCGCCGGTATAAACGCCGCAGGCATCGGTAGCCTTTGCCAAAGAGCCCGTCGTCATATTGATGACGAATTCTCCCGTTTCGCTGATAAGCTTGTGAGAGTGGCGGCTTTTGCGCAAGGAAATATAGGTCATAGGCGGTTCGGAGTTGACGATGCCGGTCCAGGCTACCGTGGCGGCATTGGGCTTTTCCATAGTGCCGCTGGTAACGATGACGGCGGGAACGGGAGCCAGCAGTGTTCCGCCGGGCCAAGTGATTTTAGCCATAAAAGTACCTCTTACGTTCTTAAGAATAGATTTTCGATTTGTTTTTTGGTAAAGGGAACCAAAACAGGTCTTCCGTGGGGACATACGATTACGTTATCAATTTCGCGCAGTTTGTCTACGATCCACTTGTGATCTGCATCGGTGGAGGGGATTCCCGCTTTGATTGCGGCTTTACAAGCCATGGAATACAGCGTTCGGTCAAAACGTTTTTCGCCTGCACCTCGCCCTGTTCCGCCCATCATCAAATCAGCGGCGGATTCCTCGATGAGTTTTCGGATTGCTTCTCCCGAAAGAGAAACGAATTCCAAGGGGATTCCTCGGAGCAGAAAACTGTTTTCTCCGAATTCATCCAAGAGAAATCCTGCTTCCACCATTTCGGTGAGATGCTCGGAGAGAGCTGCACTTTCGGCAGGAGTCAGGGTTAAAAGCATCGGTTCGAGGAACATTTGCACCGATTCGCTTTTGTGCTTCTTTTTCAAGGATTCATACAGGATTCTCTCGTGTGCGGCGTGTTTGTCAATTAAATATAAGCAGTCACTGCATTCGTAGATAATATAGGCGTTGAAAACGGTTCCGCGAATCGTTCCCGTGAGAGACAGGGGGTTGTTTTTGTTTTCGGCAGGCAAAACGCTTTCCATAGCCATTTGCTCCGGAATAAATTCCTCTTTCGGCTCTTTCTCTGCCGTTTTCGGTTCCGTTTTAGCATTTTCGATTTTC
>JAZOSM010000140.1:0-3172 GCA_045657125.1 Eubacteriales bacterium | reverse complement strand
AGCTTGGACTTGAGGTTATCATGGACGGGCGGATTTTGGGTGAAAATTTATCGCGAATGGGAAGAAACACCGGGTGGCTGACAAAGCAAATCCGCGCCCGAGGCTTTCGGGATGAACGGGAGATTTTCTTAGGCATATACCGAAAGAATGACGACAAACTGGATCTGTATCCAAACAAATAAGCGGCACACATATAACGCGCGCTAAAGCGCAACGGACTAAATTCCCGTGTTGACAGATCGTCTCTTTTATGGTAAAATTAAAAAAATCGAAAATTGGTCACCGGAGGCGGAGCGCCGTAGTGCTCAAGTGCCGGATTAGGTGTCCGAGTGAGCTCGGGTTATTGGATCCAATAACCCGAGTTTTATTTTTTTTGCGGAGACTTTTATGGATTCAGAAATTTTTGAAAAACTAGCACCAAAAAAACTGTTCTTTCGTTTGGCGATCCCGTCAATGATTACCATGGCGTTCACCTCGCTCTATCAAATTGCCGACGGGCTTTTCGTAGGGCGTTTCATCGGTGGGGACGCCCTTGCCGCGATCAACTTGATCATGCCCATCATTATGATCGTATTCGGCTTTGCCAATCTGATCGCAACGGGGGCATCGGTGCGCATATCCGTTCTGCTTGGCGAAAAGAAACGGGAGGAAGCATCACAGGTATTTACCTTTACACTGAAAATCTTATTTTTGATTTCCTGTGTCATAGGTATTGCGGGATACGTCTTTGCTGAGCCATTCGTTCGCTTTCTCTCCCCCGATGCTACTGCAAAAGCCATTGAATACGGCATTGTCTACATCCGCGTTTACGCCGCATTCTCCCCTTTTATGCTGATTTTCCACGCCACGGACAACTATCTTCGGACTTGCGGCAAGGAAAAACTTTCTATGTGGATTGGCGTAGGAACGCAACTTCTGAACATACTGCTTGACGTGATTCTCATCGTATTTCTCGGGCAAGGGGTTTGGGCGGCGGCATTTACCAGCTGTTTTGCCATGTCACTAGGCACTGTAATCACGCTGTTTCTTTTTCGAAAAAAGCGAATGGATCTGTATTACACCAAAGGGAAAGTGGAAAAAAATGTGTTTTTCCGCATTCTCGCCAACGGATCCAGTGAATTTTTCAGTCATATCTCCATGTCGATTATGTCGATCATATTCAATTTCTTTTTGCTTCGCTACGGCGGTACAACCGCAGTAGCGGCATTTTCGGTCATTATGTATGTGGACAGCTTTGTGGGAATGTTCAATTTCGGAATGGTTGAGGCTCTGCAACCTGCGATCAGTTATTGTTACGGAGCAGGCAAAACAGATCGGGTAAAAGGGATTTTTCGGTGCGTTCTTTTGGGGGCATTTGTTTTATCCGTCGCCGCCCTTTTCTTTATGATGTTTGCGGGGCAATACGTGGCGCCGCTTTTTGTCAAACCCGAAGATACCGAGCTTTTGGCGGTCAGTATCATCGGTATGAAGCTGTTTTCCCTCTCTTACCTTGTGGGGTGGGTGGATATGTGCTTCTCCTCTTACTTTACGGCTTTGGAGCGCCCTATACGGTCTATGCTCACCTCCCTTTTGGGAACGCTGATCTTTCCTGTTGCAACGTTATTTATCCTGACCCCGTTTTTGGAGCTGAACGGTGTATGGCTCAGCGCCCTTGCTTCGACTACCCTGAGCGCGATCACAACGCTTATTCTGTACCGCACCATGAACATAAGCGGGAACCCAAACAGACTTTAAATTCCTCCTTGATAATTTTTTTCCGTTCTGCTAGAATGGTGGCATTTCTCCGACACAAAATCCTATGAAGTCGAAAAAAAATTCAAGCCCTGCGTTCCCATTTTAAGCTCGGCGGCGCGGGAGGATGCGCTCCCCCTGCTTTCAAAGCCCAGCCTTGCTTCCGATCCGATTGCAACCATCGAAGTCGGAGAAGAATTTCAAATCGTAGCGGAAAGCGGAGATTTTGTACTGATCGAATACAAAAACGTTTTTGGCTACAATTTGCGAGAACGCACCGTCCCCATTGGTTAAACAAAGTAAGTCCCCTTTTGCACGGCGGCAGAAGGGGGCTTTTCTTATCACAAGTATGCTGCCAACATTTGAATAGAAAAATGTTTACTTTTTGGAAAAAACGTGGTAGAATGACAGTACTAATATGCAAGGAAACAAACGAAAGTTTGAAATGGTGAAAGATATGAAATACGATGTCATTATTATCGGTGCAGGCCCCGGAGGTATTTTTGCCGCTTATGAATTGATGCAATTAAAGTCCGATCTGAAGGTAGCGGTGTTTGAATCGGGACACGCTCTTGACAAGCGTTACTGCCCCATTGACGGAGATAAAATCAAAACCTGCATCGGATGCAAAAGCTGCTCGATTATGAGTGGTTTCGGCGGCGCGGGCGCTTTTTCCGACGGAAAGTACAACATTACCAATGATTTTGGTGGCACTCTCTACGAATACGTAGGCAAAAAGCACGCCATGGACCTGATGCATTACATCGACAAAATCAATTTGAAATACGGCGGTGAAGGCACCCGTCTTTACACCACCGCAGGCTCTCGCTTCAAGACCACCTGTATTCAGAACGACCTGCATTTGTTGGATGCTTCCGTGCGCCACTTGGGCACTGACATCAACTATATCGTTTTGGAAAATCTGTATAACGAATTGAAAGAAAAGGTTACGTTCTTCTTTGACACGCCCGCCCAAACCATCGAGGTAATCGACGGCGGTTATGCGGTTAAGTGCAAGGACGACACGTACTACTGTGAAAAGTGCATCGTTTCCGTTGGCAGAATCGGAAGTAAGTGGATGGAACGGGTCTGCAAGGAGCTGGAAATCCCCACCAAGTCCAACCGCGTTGACATCGGTGTCCGCGTAGAACTACCTGCGGCAGTATTTGCACACCTGACGGACGAATTGTACGAAAGCAAGATCGTTTATCGAACCAAGCAATACGGAGACAAGGTACGTACCTTCTGTATGAACCCCAAAGGGGCGGTTGTAAACGAAAACACCAACGGCATCATCACCGTAAACGGACACAGCTATGAAGATCCCGCTCTGCAGACCGAGAATACCAACTTCGCGCTCTTGGTGGCAAAGCATTTCTCCGAACCCTTCAAGGACTCTAACGGCTACGGCGAGTCCATTGCCCGTCTTAGCAATATGCTG
>JAZOSM010000139.1:0-7300 GCA_045657125.1 Eubacteriales bacterium | reverse complement strand
AAGCCTGACCGTCAGCCTTCTTTACGCCCAGTCTCTTGGACTCGGAATCTCTGCCGTTCTTGGTAGAGCCGACACCTTTTTTGTGTGCAAAAAATTGCAAACTAATTCTAATCATCGTAATACCCTTTCTTTTTACTTTTTCGATCTGATCGAAAGATTTTTCGGATACACCTCCGCAAGATCCTGCAACTGCAAATAAAAGCCGTACAGAATCCCCTCTGCGCCTTTTCTCAAGTCCTCTGAAACAGACTCGAGTCTGCAAGAGATCAAGGGCTTCGCCTCGTCAATCTCTAGGGCAAGTTCAGCGGCGAACACTTCACTCAAAGTGTTGATGACAAGCATTGCCATCGCACTGACCGATGCACAAAGCACGTCACTGCCAGCCTCTGCGAGACCGGAATGACCTTTCACGGAGAATGCAAGAACTTTGTTATCCTGGATAACAAACTCCGAGCAAATCATTATTTTGCGATCTTAGTGATCTGAACCTTGGTGTAGGGCTGTCTGTGACCCTGCTTCTTCTTCTCATTCTTCTTCGCCTTGTAGCGGAGAATAACGATCTTCTTCTGCTTACCGTTCTTAGCAACGGTTGCTTCAACAGATGCGCCGGAAACTACGGGATTTCCAACAGTAAAGTTTTCACCGTCGGAGATAGCAAGAACCTTATCAAATTTTACGGTTTCGCCTTCCTGTGCGTTGATTTTCTCAAGGTATACGATGTCGCCCTCGGAAACCTTGTACTGCTTTCCGCCAATTTCAAAAATAGCAAACACGAAAAGCACCTCTCTTTCTTTTATGTCTCGCTGATAGAGGCAAAGCATAATGCTTTTTTACGAGCCTTTTACATGCGGCAAACTATTCTACCATAGCCTATATATGGTGTCAAGTGTTTTTTGAATTCTTTTTTGAACGCAGGAAAAATTTTCAATTTGTTCAAAAAGTGCATTTCTAAAAATGAAAAAAGCCCCGAATCGGGGCTTTTTCTTATACGTGGCTTTCGATGTACTCTGCAACCGCGCGAACGGTCTTCAGTTCCATTACGTCCTCGTCGGGAACGATAATGCCGAATTCACTTTCCAAAGTCATAAGCATTTCAACAACCTCAAGGCTATCTGCGCCAAGGTCATCCAAAATGTTTGCATCGTCCTCGATGGTACTTACATCCAGACGAAGCTGTTTTGCCAAAAGATTTTTTACTTTCTCAATCATTGTAATCTCCTTAAATTAAATTCTCATACGAGAAGAATTTTAATCAACTGCAAAAATACACAAATATTCTACACAAAGAAAAGCCCCTTGTCAAGAACTTTTCTTTTTCTGAGTTTTTCCTCAGGTATCTCTACATTAATTTATATTCAGCTTCTGCAAAAATTTCATCCATACTGCTCTTGTGCCAATAAAGCAAAATCGCATACAGCGCCCACTGCAAAAACACCACAAGATCGCTTCTGCCGACGAAAAGATACTGACAGGTACCAAGGACTGCCACGACGACGGCAAGAGCCAAAACGACCACTCCCCTTTTACGGTAGTTTTGGGTAGTAAATTTGGTGCAGCAACCAAAAACGGAAAAGAAGACGAACACCAAAGGAAGCAATGTAAAAATAAAATTCAAAGCACTCGCAACCCAAGCTATGGGCTCATAAGGAAACAGGTAAGGAAAATTTCCTTCGGTGATAAGCAGTCTTGCCAAACGCAGTGCATAGACGCCCAGCAAAGCTACGAAAGAGACTGCGGAAAGCCATTGATACAGACGGGGAACCTTTACAACGGAGGAAAGCCGTCTCAAGCCGAGAAATATAAACAAGGCAAACAAGGGCTTCGGGATCATATTGATAAAATCAAGATACAAATCCGCAAGGCATACAAACGCCAGGAAAAACCAAAAGAATGCCGTTTTTATGGCAAGACGGGTCTGTAAGGACTCGTTTTGCACCACGTTTTCCCGATAGGCGGAAAGCAGATTTTCACAAAATTCACGATCTTTACGGCAACGTTTCAGATATGCGCTGAGAATTCTGGCAGTATAAACGCCAAGGAAAACCAAAACCACGGCACCCAAAACAAAAAGAATGCTTCGTACCGAACGGAAGGATTTCACCATAGACGTGTAGTTTTCCACCTGATCGCCGTCCGCATCAATATTGGTATAAAAAATGACGGGAATCTGGGGCAGGAAGTTTACGCCCGCTTTCACCATAAAGAATACGGTCGTAAAGCCGTGGACGAGATCGTAAGACTTCAAAGCAAGATCACCGTTCTGACGGATGGCAAGATATTGAAGCCCCTTGAAAACATTATCGCAAAACAGCCAAGACATCCACACCTCGGCAACGAGAAAGAAGAAGCAAACCGTCAAACGGGTGCTCTCAATGCGGGTGGAAAACGTAATGGTACAAGCAAGAAGCTTTAAAACACTTGTCAGTGACAGAAACAGCGCCCATTTTCTTGCGGAAGCAATACGTTCCTCAAGAAGCGCCAAACGGGACAAGCCGCGAGCAATGAGAAAATATCCGATAAAGTCCGGAATCACGTCAAGGGTGATCAAATCCGGATTGATCAGAAACAGAAAACCAATAAGAACCAGGCCAATACCCATACAAATCCTTTCTCAGTCAGTAACCCGTATCAAAGCGCGTACCATAGCAATGGCGGCGTACCAAACCAAAAATACCATAAACAAATTGTCAAGAGACGACAATACGTTGAACACCTTTGTCATTTCTTCCGTCAAGGGAAGAATCAATCCGATGCGCGAAACGGCAAAAACAATGCCCTCAAAGATCGCAATTCCCGGAACGGTGTTGTGAGAAACAGCCAGCTTATCCTCACCCTTTTTGCGGCAAAAGACCGCAGATGCACGGAACAAAAGGACAAGGAACGCCATTTCAAACAGACGCACGCAAACGTCAAATCCAACTCCCGCAAAGTTCTGCGTGATTCTTTGATCCGAAACGGCGTAAAAGGAAGAAAACCACAAGGTATCCTTCAGGAGAGACAGAACGGAAAAAAGCAGCATCGGCAAAGAAGCAAAGCGAAGCTTATCCAGTCCTTTCGCATTTTTTGCAAGTGCCGAAACACCGAAAAACAGCAAAATCCACCCGAGAAAGTCAGGGAAAATATCCATCGCCATATAAGGGACACCCTCTTTTCCCACTGGAATGGGAAAATCGTAGAGGAACATAATTCCCAGAAAAATCGCTCCAAAGCCCATCAGCCGTTCTCCTTCAGGCCACAGCACTTCTTATATTTTTTGCCGCTTCCGCAGGGGCAGAGATCATTGGGGCCTGCGGTTGCCTTCTTAACAACGGGAGCCTTTTTCACCGTGCCGTCTCCGCCGGAGGAGGTGGAGGTAATTTTTGCAACGGCTTTGCGCTCGATTTCCGCCTTGCGATGAGGAATTACGCGGAGAATGGTCTGCGCGGTGTCGTTGCGGATTGCCTCGCCCATTTCGTCGAACATCACAGAGCCCTGAATCTTGTACTGCATAACGGGGTCGCGCTGTGCGTAAGCGTTCAAGCCGATGCTGTTTTTCAGCTCGGTCATGGCATCCAAATGATCCATCCAAAGGCGATCAACATTACGCAAAAGGACGGTTCTTTCGATTTCACGGAAGATTTCATCACCGAACAGTTCTTCTTTCTGATGGTAGCAAGTCTCTGCACGCTCCATCAAAAATTCGGTAAGTTCCTCTGCATCGAGACCCTTTTCTCCTTCTTCGAAGACCAGATCCTCGGGGAACAAAAGCGTGCCCATAAATTTCTTTTTCAATTCCTCATAGGGATATGCTTCGCCCTGCTCTGCAGGTACGAATTCCGCAACGGAGCTTTCCACAAGGCCCTCGATCATTTTGCGGATATCGTCCTTCAGATCCTTGCCGTCAAGCACTTCCTGACGCTGTTGATAAATCAGTTTTCTCTGCTGATTCATTACGTCGTCGTACATCAAAACATTCTTTCTGCGAGCGAAGTTATCACCCTCCAGACGCTTCTGCGCGTTTTCAATGGAGGAAGAAAGAATTTTGGCATCAATTGCCTGATCTTCGTCAAGTCCCAGTCTGTCGACGATTCCCATAATACGTTCACTGCCGAACAAACGGAACAAATCGTCCTCCAGCGCCAGATAGAAGGTAGAAGCACCGGGATCCCCCTGACGACCGCTTCGACCGCGAAGCTGGTTATCGATACGACGGGATTCGTGACGCTCGGTACCGATAATGCACAAACCGCCCGCTTCCCTTACCTTTTGCGCCTCGGGAGCAATTTTTTCCTCAAACTCCTTCAGCAAATCGGAATATCTTGCACGGGCAGCGAGAATCTCCTCATCCTCGGTTTCAAAGAAAGCGTCTGCCGCAGCAATCAATTCTTCGGAATAGTCTTCCTTGCGCATTTGGGCTTTTGCCAAAAATTCCGTATTACCGCCCAGTTTAATATCGGTTCCTCGACCTGCCATATTGGTGGAGATGGTAACCGCACCGTAAGCACCCGCCTGTGCAACGATCTCCGCCTCACGCATATGATGCTTTGCATTCAAAACGTTGTGAGGAATCTTTTCTTTTTTCAAAAGTTTGGATAAGTATTCGGACTTATCAATGGAAACCGTACCAACCAGTACGGGCTGTCCCTTTTCGTGGCATTCGCGGATTTTTTCTACGATGGCACGGTATTTACCCGCAATGGTCTTATAAACCACGTCGGGATGATCCTTGCGGGCAAGAGGACGGTTGGTGGGAATCTCCACCACGTCCAAATTATAAATTTCGCGGAATTCGGGTTCCTCGGTCAATGCGGTACCCGTCATACCGGAAAGCTTGGTATAAAGACGGAAGTAATTCTGGAAGGTGATGGTAGCCAAGGTCTTTGACTCCTTTTGAATGTTTACGCCTTCCTTTGCTTCGATCGCCTGATGCAGACCGTCGGAATAACGTCTGCCGAACATCATACGTCCCGTAAAGGAGTCTACGTTGATCACCTGACCGTCCTTCACCACGTAATCCTCGTCGCGATGCATGGTACCATGTGCCTTGATGGCTTGGTTCAAATGGTGATAAAGAGTCGCATTTTCGGGATCGGACAGATTCTCAATACCGAAAGCACGTTCTGCCTTACCCACACCGCGAGGAGTAAGAGTAGCGCTTTTTGCTTTCTCGTCGATGATATAATCCGCCTCGAGATCTTCATACAGCAGTTTGGTATCGGTTTCCTTGATCTTGTAAGCCTTCAAGGACTTGGCAAAATCCTCGGCACGATTGTAAAGATCGGAGGAATCGTCACCCTCGCCGGAAATGATCAAGGGAGTTCTCGCCTCGTCGATCAAGATGCTGTCCACCTCGTCCACGATGGCAAAAGCATGACCTCTCTGCAACATCTCTTTCTTGTAAAGAGCCATATTGTCGCGGAGGTAGTCAAAGCCGAATTCGTTGTTGGTTCCGTATGTAATGTCAGCGGCATAGGCACGTCTTTTATCATCACCCATAACACCGTGAATAACAAGACCTACGGACAGGCCAAGGAAAGAATACAGTTTTCCCATCCACTCAGAGTCACGCTTTGCAAGATAATCGTTAACCGTAACGATGTGAACACCTTTGCCCGTCAGCGCGTTCAGGTAGGCAGGAAGCGTTGCCATAAGGGTTTTACCTTCACCGGTTTTCATTTCCGCAATTCTGCCTTGATGCAAAATAATACCGCCGATCAGCTGAACGCGGTAATGACGCGTTCCGAGAACACGCTCGCCCGCTTCGCGAACCACGGCGAAAGCATCGGGAAGAATATCGTCCAGTGTTTCACCGGAAGCAAGTCTTTCCTTCAAAACATCGGTCATGGCACGAAGTTCTGTATCACTCATCTCCTTATACTTGGGAGCGAGAGCTTCGATGGCATCCACGGTAGAACGAATGCGACGAATGGCCGCATCCGAATGGGTGCCGAAAATTTTTTCGATAATATTCATATATTTTTCCTTTCCGGAACTAGTTTCCGCCATTTTAGAATACACTTAAATAATATTATATCGGATTTTCCCAAAAGTTTCAAGTGTTACCGGAAATTTTCGCACAGTTTTTCACGGAATTGCGTTTCTTCTCTTTCCTTCTGCGAAAAAAAGAACATTTCAAAAGAAAAATCAAAAACCCTGCTCCCTCAAAAAGCAAAATCTGTTTCCACGGCGCACAATCCGATGAAAAGGAGAAACCGAGCATGAACACCGACAACGAAAAAAACGCTTTCCAAATCCAAGATGAAAACAGCAAAATCCCCAAAGCGGTCAATATCACCGCAATCCCCCAAATGACTGTCAAAAATGCCTCCCCCATTATTTCGTATTCAGGCGGAAAAAACCACCGTTTTTCTTTTCGTCGCCTTATTATTCCCGTAATTTCATTTTTTCTTGCATTTCTTTTGCTCTCGTTTTATGCAGAGCATCTGCTTTCAACGCGCTTTTCAACCTTGGCAAAAAGTCAAGCGGAAAAATATCTTGCAACCACAATCACCTCGGCAACCGAGCGTTTGGCGGCAGAAGGACTTCTGACTTACGAAAAAATGGTGAAAACCATTCGCGATCCGTCGGGGGAGGTGATCTATCTGGAAGTAGATACCGGGATGTTGGCGCACGCTTCCGCAAAGCTTGTTCAATACATCGACAACGCTTTATGCAAGTCGAAAAGCATTACCCTGTCCGTCCCTTTGGGAAGTCTCGGAGGATGGAATCTGTTTTCGGGGATGGGCTTTCCCGTGAAAGCGCGAATCTTCCCCATCGGTACTACCTACGGAAAAATTTACACGGTATTGGAGGACTGCGGAATCAACCAAACAAGACATCTGATCCGTGTGGATATTACCGCAAAACTGCATTTGGTGCTGCCCCGGGATCAGCTGGAAGTGGAAACAAGCATTTCCCTTCCTTTGGGAGAACGGGTTTTGGTGGGAGACGTGCCCGAGATCTACTTAGATACCATCGGGGGAACTTAAGGGAAAAATCGGTTGCTTTTCCCTGCGGGAAATGCTATAATCTTTAAGGAAACAAGAACTTTCAAAAATTGCGAGGACGTTTTTATGGAAAAAAATCTGAATCTCTGCGACAAATTAACCTCTGCGCAAATTCGCGCACTGCCCATCGCACAAAGAAATTGGTCCATTCCGAAGCTCAGACGGCTTTGCACCGATGCGTTTCGTTTGCAATTAAGCTTTGCCTGGACTCCTGCCGAGGACTTCGAAGTTCTGAGAAACTGGAGACACAACAAGATCACAAAGCTTTACGCCGACAAAGTTTACGGCGGAATCCCCTATGCCATCGGCGGTCT
>JAZOSM010000138.1:0-19656 GCA_045657125.1 Eubacteriales bacterium | reverse complement strand
GCCGCCCAAAGAATACGGGGAACGCAAATAAAAGCAGCGTTAAGCACCGTCGGCAACAGGGATTTCCCCATCCCTCGACAGCAGCCGATGGTAATTTCGGAAATACAATAAATCACGTAACCGCTTCCCATAATATACATACGGGATGCACCAATGGCGGCAACCGCCGCGTCCTTTGTGAAAAGCCCCAGGAAAAAGCCCGGGAACGCAAAGAGAAACACGTCCACGAACAGGATCAAGCCAATGGAAATGGCAATACTGCATCCCAAAAGCTTATCAATACGCTTGAGATTTCTCGCTCCGTAATTCTGTCCCGCGAAGCTGACTGAGGCAGAATAAAACGCGTTGAGAATCTGATACGTAACCGAATCCACGTTGGATGCGGCGGAATTGGCGGCAAGGACCGTAGACCCGAGACCGTTCAGCGCCTTGACGACCAATACGTTGGAAACGCTGAAAACAAGGCCGTTCAGTCCGCAAGGGATGCCGATTTTTACAATGTTCCAAGTTTCTTCTTTCTCGATTCGCAATTCTTTGAGCCGCAGACGGTATTCCCCTTCGGGATGGAACAAAATAAGCAAAACCACAGCGGCGGAAATATAGACGGCAACGGTGGTAGCCAGCGCTACGCCTGCCGCATCCCATCCGAACACAACCACGAAAATTAAGTTCAATACCACGTTGATCAAGCCTGTTGCGGTAAGAATATACATAGGACGCTTGGTATCGCCGTGAGCACGAAGAATACCCGCACCGAAATTAAAAACCAAACTGCCGGGTTGACCGAGAAAAATAATCCGCATATAGTCCGTCGCCTGACCGATTACGTCATCGGGAGAATCCATCACGCGGGAAAGGAGGAACGGCGTTGCAATAAAGCCTGCAATTCCGATCACCACACCCGATACGAAGGCGAGAAGAATACTGCTGTGCATGGCACGGCGAATCGCTTCCCTCTCTCCTGCACCGAACAGATTGGCGCAAACCACGTTTGCACCCACCGCAAGACCCAAAAACAGATTCAAAAACAAATTGGTGATGGATGCGGTAGAGCCAACAGCCGCAAGAGATACCGTAGGATCAGAGGCAAAATTACCAACTACGATAACGTCTGCGCTTTGATACAATTGCTGCAATAAATTGGCAAGCAAAATGGGAAGCGCAAAGATCACCACATTTTTCATAACAGACCCTTTTGTCAGGTCCATTGAGTGCTTGGTTGCCATAGGTTCTCTCCTTCAAAATATCGACTCTGCTAGAATTTTAGCACGAAAAGAAAAAAAAGCAATAGCATACGGAAAGATTTTCCTCGATTTTTTGCAGTTTTTCGAAAAAGGATCGGCTTCTTTTTTCTTGGCTTTACCTTGACTTTTCAATTCTTTTCTGCTATATTATATAATAATGCTTTTTTATAATACCGGTTTTTGCGCCGAGAAAACGAGGAATCACTATGTTAAAGAGTATGACCGGCTACGGTCGCTGTTCCGATTGCATCGACAGATTCGAAATCAGTTTTGAAATCCGCAGTGTAAACAATCGCTATCTGGACACCAACATCCGTCTCCCCAGAATCTACGGTTACCTGGAGGAAAAGATCAAAAAAGCGATTCAGAAGAAAGCCGCACGCGGCAAGGTAGACGCATTTCTCACCATTGAGCGTCCCGCAGGCGAAACCTCCGAAATCGTTCTGGATGAAGCCCTTGTGGCTCAGTACGTTGACGCACTGCGTAAAATCGCGGTAAACCACGGACTGCGCGACGACATCTCCGTATCTTCCGTTGCGAGATTTTCCGACATCTTTGCCAAGAAAGTAAAAGAGGACGATGCAGACGCTGTCTGGACGGCGGTAGAGCCCGTTGTGGAAAACGCTCTGAACGCCTTTTTGACCATGCGTGAAAAAGAGGGTGAAAACCTCTTTCGCGATTTGGATGCCCGACTGGATAAGATGGAGCAAATCCTCGAACAGATCAAAGGCCATTCCGCCGAGGCGCTCTCCGAGTATCGCGAGAAACTGGAAATTCGCTTGAAAGAATATCTTGCCGACACGCAAATCGATGAATCCCGACTTCTGACCGAGGTAGGCATCATCGCCGACAAAATCGACACGGGCGAGGAAATCACCCGTCTGGCAAGTCACATTGATCAATTCCGCAAGCTGATCCGTCAGGATACTCCCTCCGGACGTACCATGGACTTTCTGACTCAGGAACTAAATCGCGAAGTAAACACCATTGGTTCAAAGTGTTCTCAAATTGCCGTTACAAGCCTCGTCATTGATGCGAAAAACGAGATCGAGCGCATTCGCGAGCAAATTCAGAACATCGAGTAAGGAGCTTTTATGATCGAAATCGGCTTTGGCAATTACGTCGCATCAAACCGTGTTGTTGCAGTGGCGGGCCCCGAATCCGCCCCTATCAAGCGTTTGGTTCAGGACGCCAAGGATGCAGGAATCGCCGTGGACGTAACCAGCGGCAAAAAAACCCAGTCTGTACTGCTGACTGACAGCGGTCACATCATTTTATCCGTCTTAACCCCCGAAGAGGTGCAAAAACGCCTTGATGAAAAGGGTCGAAAATAAGCAGGAGGTATCCATGAAACCTACGGTATTGATCGTTTCGGGCTTCGCAGGATCCGGAAAAGGCACCGTGTTCAAGCACGCCAGCGCCCTGTTCCCCAAACTGAAGCTCAGCGTATCTATGACAACAAGAAAACCTCGCCCCGGTGAAATCGACGGCGTGCACTACTACTTCGTCTCAAAAGAGGAGTTTTTGCAAACTCTTTCCGAAAACGGATTTTTCGAGCACGCAGAGTATTGCGGAAATTACTACGGCACACCGAAAAAGCAGTTTTTCCAAATGGTGGAAGAAGGCTTTACACCCGTATTGGAAATCGAAACCGACGGTGCTTTGCAGGCAATGAACGAGCTGGATGCTTACGCTTCCGTATTCCTTTCTCCCCCCGATTTCAAAACGCTGGAGGAAAGACTGCGCGGCAGAGGAACGGAAACGGAAGATTCCATTCAGCGCCGTCTTGCTACTGCCAAGAAAGAATTGGAACTGGTGCGTAAGTATCAATATCTGATCGTCAACTACGACGGTCAGGCGGAAGAAGCGGCAAAAGCAATTGCTGACATTGCCGCCACGGGAAAAAGCGACAGCAGTGTCATCGTCA
Organism: Eubacteriales bacterium; assembly: GCA_045657125.1. GTDB lineage: Bacteria > Bacillota > Clostridia > Oscillospirales > SIG627 > RGIG5579. The sequence goes on along the minus strand of JAZOSM010000138.1, from coordinate 16,485 downwards.
GAGACAAAGAGCTGTTCATCAAAAACTTTATTAAGTAATTTTTTAAATTAAAACATAAAAACATTTTTTAATTTTTGGAGGAACCATCATGATTTATCCGTCTATTGCAGAACTTTCCGATCAGGGAGTCAACCGTTACATGCTGTCGATCGCTACCGCTAAGTGTGCGAGAAAAATTACCGACGAGCAGCTTGCCAAAGCACAGGCAAACCAGGAAGTAAAAGAGGAGAAATATTCTTCCTACTCTTCCAAGAAGGCTGAAACCCCCGAAAAGCCCGTAAAGGAAGCCATCGGCAAGCTCTACACCAGAGAATTCAAGATCATTCCCGCCGAAGAGGAATAAATAAAAAGGAGTCCGACCCATGGAGAAGACCTGCATTGCCAAGGTGCGACTGCTTTCCACCGCCAAGGCAACGGACAAGATTTTCGACTATCTTTGTCCGTGGGAGCTTCCCGTGTTTCGCGGCGCAGTAGTAAAAGTCCCCTTTGGTAAAGGCAACCGCGAGACCTTTGCCATCGTTGTGGACGTGGTGGAAGAAGTCCCTGCAATCACGCTGAAAAGCATCCTTGCGGTCCTTCCCCGCGAAATTGGTCTCAGTCAGGAGCTTTTGGATCTTTGCGACCATTTGCGCGAGCAGATTTTCTGCACCTTCGGTGACGCCGCACGTGCCATTATTCCATCACCGGTCTATCAAAAGAAAGCAAGAACCGTTCGCTTACTGTCTTTGTCGGATGGTGTGGACCCCGATACGGCACTAAGCGGTTTTCGCGGAAAAAACAAAGAAAAATACACCTCGCTTTTGCGCTACCTTTCCGTATCGGAATTTTCCTCAGACAAGCTTTGCAAAGAGCTTTTTGAATTGGATGCCGCGGGAATCGGATTTTTGGAGAAAAAAGGACTGATCCTTTCTACTCTCAGGGAAGAAAGCCGCAATCCTTTTGAAGGTCTGTCGGATCTAAAGCAAGAAGGCGAAGAAATTTCCCTCTCCCCTGCACAGCAAAAAGCATTTGAGCAATTACGCGCACTTGCAGACTCCGGGAAAGCGGCAGGCGCCCTTTTGCACGGAATCACCGGCAGCGGAAAAACACAGGTAATGCTGGCACTCTGCGACCATATCCTCAAGCAAAACAAAACCGTTTTGTTTTTGGTACCCGAAATTGCTCTGACCGGACAAAGCGCCCGCATTTTATTCTCCCGCTACGGAGAAAAAGTAGCCATTCTTCACTCTGCCCTGTCCGAGGGAGAACGGCGCGACACCTATATTTCCATCGGACGAGGAGAAAAGCCCATTGTTTTGGGTACACGAAGTGCAGTTTTTGCACCGGTACAAAATCTCGGTTTGATTCTCATTGACGAGGAACAAGACGGCAGCTACAAATCCGATACGGGTCTAAAATACCACGCAAGAGACGTGGCTCGCTTCCGCTGTGCAAAAAACAATGCTTTGATGTTGCTCGCTTCCGCCACACCCGATATCGAGTCCTATCACAAGGCGGAAAGCGGCGTTTACACCTTGGTTTCGTTGACCGAGCGCTACGGAGTTGCTACCCTGCCCGACGTACAAATCGTCGATCTTCGCCCCGAGAAACGAACGGATCCCTCTTTGATGCTGGGCAAACGTTTGCGCGAGGAAATCGCAAAGAATCTGGAAGCGGGCGAACAAACCATCCTACTGATGAACCGCAGGGGTTATCGCCGTTTCGTCTCGTGCATAGACTGTGGCGAGGTGATTCGGTGTCCTCATTGCAGTGTTTCCATGACCCTGCACAACACGGCGCAGAAAAAACTATCCTGTCATTATTGCGGCTATGCAGAAGCAATGCCCGAAACCTGTCCCGTCTGCGGCTCTAAGCACTTGGTGGCGCACGGCTTCGGAATACAGCAACTGGAAGAAGAACTTTCCAAGGTATTCCCGCAGGCACGGGTTTTGCGACTGGATTCCGATACCACGGGAGGAAAAGATTCCCACGATCAGATCCTCTCCGCCTTCCGAAACAGAGAAGCGGATATTTTGATCGGAACCCAGATGGTTGCCAAAGGACACAACTTCCCTTGGGTAACGCTGGTAGGCATCGTAATGGCAGACAGCGCGCTTTATTTAAGTGACTATCGCGCTCCCGAGCAAACCTTTTCCCTTTTGACGCAGGTTATCGGCAGAGCAGGCAGAGCCGAGAAAAAAGGCCGCGCTTTGATTCAGACCTTAAATCCCCGTCACAACGTATTCTCTCTGGCATCCGATCAGGATTACGTGGAATTTTACCGCGGAGAAATTGCTCTGCGCAAGGAATTCACCTTCCCGCCCTTTTGCCAGATTGCAGTATTCACCATTGCCTGCGAACAGGAACGGGAGGTTCTTCTCGCCGCAAAGTCTTTTTCCGACAAATTGGAAAAATATCTTTCCGAGGAATTTTCCGACGTTAAATTTATCGTTTACGGTCCTTTCGAGGCACCCATCTACCGTGTAAAAAACATTTACAGAAAACGTTTCATCATCAAATATAAAAACAATCCACGCTCGCGCGCTTTGCTGGATCGGCTTCTGACGGAAGAAAGTGATCCGAGAAAAGGCGGTGCCAAGGTGACCCTTGACATCGGTCCGGGCTTGGTATAAGGAGTTTCAATGGCAATTCTCAACATCGTAAAAGACGGCGACGAAATTTTACGCAAAAAATCCAAAGAAATTGAAAAAATCGACGACAAGCTGCTTACCTTCATCGAAGATATGAAAGACACCATGGAAAAAGCAGGCGGCGTCGGTCTTGCCGCCGTACAGGTAGGAAAGCTTCGCCGCGTATTGGTTATCGACACGGGTGAAGACCAGCTTACCCTCATCAATCCCAAGATGCTCAAATCCAGCGGAAGCCAGGAGGATTTGGAGGGCTGTCTTTCCTGTCCCGGTCAATGGGGTATCACCCGCCGCCCCTTAAAGGTAGAAGTAGAAACCCTGACCGTCGAAGGCAAAAAGAAAAAGGTAAAGGCTGAAGGATTTTTGGCAAAAGCCATTTGCCACGAGATGGATCACCTGGACGGAAAACTCTTTTATGACGAAGCAGTACGTATGCTGACCAAAGAGGAAATTGAGAATTTATGAGAAATATCATTTTTATGGGAACAGGTCCCTTTGCATTGGAAACTTTGACGGGTCTGTACAACGTCCTCTGTCCCGACGACACGCTTTCCGTTTATACCAAGGAATCCAAAAAATCGGGCCGCGGTATGAAGGAAAAGGACGGTCCCGTTGCACTTTTTGCAAAAGAAAAAGGACTCCCCCTTTATCAACCTGCAACTTTAAAAACACCCGAGGCGCAAGCGGAATTTCAAGCAATCGGAGCAGATCTTGCCATCGTTGCTTCCTACGGACTTTTGCTGCCCAAAGAGGTTTTAAACGCGCCCAAATACGGCTGTATCAACATTCACGCTTCCATTTTGCCCCGCTATCGCGGTGCTGCCCCCATTAACCGCGCGGTAATGGACGGAGAAAAGTCCACCGGTGTCACCCTCCAGCAAATGGACGAGGGTCTCGATACGGGCGATATTCTCGCTCTGCGGGAAACGAACATCGGCGAAACCGAATGCGCGGGAGAATTGTTTGATCGTCTTGCGGTAATGGGCAAAGAAATGATGCTGGAGCTGCTGCCCGACGTATTTGCACAGAAATTAAATCCCGTGCCCCAACAGCACGCTCTTTCCACCTACGCCGCAAAAATCACCAAGGAAGATCAAAAAATTGATTTTTCCCGTACCACTGCGGAAATCCTCAATCAAATCAGAGGTCTCTGCCCCATTCCTTCTGCCTTTTGCTACACGCAAAAAGACGGAAAAATTCTGAAAATCCACGAAGCCGAAGCCACAAACGAAGCTTTTGACGGCGCCATCGGTCAGATCGTGGAAGCAAAGCCTCGCGTTGTTGTCAAAACCGCCGACGGCGCCATCGCACTGCTGGTCGTACAGCCTGAAGGAAAAGGCAAAATGAACGCGCGCGATGCCGTAAACGGCAGAAAATTGGAAGCGGGCGACCTGCTCGTATGAGTCCCGCCCGAGACCTGGCTTTCCGTTCTCTCTTAAAAAGCATCAAGGACGGAAAATACTCGAATTTGGAAATCAATTCCACCTTGGAGAAAGCTTCCCTTTCCTCCGAGGAACGCGCCCTGTACGCAAAATTGTACCTGGGTGTAACGGAAAAGAAAATCACACTGGATTACTTGCTCTCTCGCATTTCTTCCATCCCCTTGAACGAGGTTGAAAAGGAAGTTTTGTGTCTTTTGGAATTGGGAGCATACCAGATTCTATATATGGATCGCATTCCCGACCGAGCCGCTATTTTCGAAACGGTAGAAGCGGGAAAAAGAGTTTGTCGCAGTGCTACCCCTTATCTCAACGCCGTTTTGAGAAATCTGTCCGCTAACAAAGACGAGATTCTCTCATACCTTGAAATTCCCGGCAAAAAAGGCTTGGCTCTGCGCTACGGCTATCCCAAGTGGATGGTCACTCTGTGGCAGGATGCCTACGGAAAAGAGCTTTGTGAAAGCATTTTGAAAGCGCAAAACACCCCCCCTGCACTGACCCTACGCATCAATACTTTGAAAATCTCCCTTGAAGATTATTGCGCCGTTCTGGAACGCGAGGGGATATCCTTTCACAAAAATCCTTTGTGCAAAAACGGAATCACCTTGGAGAAAAGCCTTTCTCCAACCGCCCTTTACGGCTTTGAAGAAGGTCTGTTTTTCGTACAGGACGCCGCCGCACAGCACGCGGTTGACCGTCTGGGTGCAAAAGCAGGCGACAAGGTTCTGGACCTTTGTGCATCTCCCGGCGGAAAAAGCTTTGGTGCAGCCATGGATATGCACGGACAAGGAGAAATCCTTTCCTTTGAGTTATATGAAAGCCGACTTTCACTGATCCGCGAAGGCGCAGAGCGCCTCGGTATTGACATACTCCGTGCACGGCAGAACGATTCCTCCGCCAAGCGCGAGGATTTGAAGGAATACTTTGACTGCGTTATTTGCGACGTTCCCTGCTCCGGCTACGGAACCATTGCAAAAAAGCCGGATATTCGCCACAAAAGTCCCGCGGAAGCGGAATCCCTTCCCGAATTACAGTACGCGATTTTGGAGGCAGGTGCCTTTGCCTTGAAAAAAGGCGGTAAATTGGTTTATTCCACCTGCACCTTAAATCCTGCAGAAAACCAACAAATCACCGATGCATTTCTTCGCTGTCACCCCGACTTTGTGCGCGTAGGTGATGCGGAGACCATTTTCCCCGTAGGAGGAGAAAACGACGGCTTCTTCTGCGACCTTTTAGAGAGGTGTTTATGAGCGAAAAAATCGACCTCAGATCCGTGCTCCCCGAGGAGCTTCCCGGCATCTTGAAAGAACACGGTCTGGAAGCCTATCGCGCCGATCAGATCCTATCGTGGCTTGAGAAGGGCGCGAAAGAGTTCGAAGAAATGACAAACCTTTCTAAATCGCACCGCGAAAAGCTTTCCGAGATCTTTTTCCTTTCCAATATGCAGGAAGCAGACCGTTTGATTTCCAAAATCGACGGAACGCGAAAATATCTCTTTACCCTCCCCGACGGTGAATACGTGGAAAGTGTTCTCCTTTCTTATAAGCACGGCTACAGCGTTTGCCTTTCCACTCAGGTGGGCTGTAAAATGGGGTGCAGTTTCTGCGCCTCCACCAAAGCAGGCTTTTGCAGAAACCTGTCTGCAGGCGAAATTCTCCTGCAAATGGTGGAAATTACCCGTGATATGCGCGCCTGCGATAAGGATTTTCGCATCGGGCACGTGGTTCTGATGGGAATCGGTGAACCCCTTGACAATTACGACAACGTACTCCGATTTTTAAAGCTTTGTAATCACCCCAAGCTTTTCGGAATCGGATACCGAAACATCTCTCTTTCTACCTGCGGACTCATTCCCCAAATCCGCCGTTTGATGAAAGAGGAAATCCCCCTTACCCTCTCAATCTCACTTCACGCATCCAACTCCGATCTACGGTCGGAATTGATGCCTGTAAACCGCACTTACCCCATGGACGAATTGATTGGCGTTTGTAAAGAATATACCCGCCACACGGGCAGACGCATTTCCTTTGAATATGCGGTAATTGCAGGAGTCAACGATACGCCCGCAAGAGCAAAAGAACTCATCGGGCTTTTGGGCGGATGGATGAATCACTTAAACCTCATCCCCGTCAACCCAACGAAGGAAACCAATTTCCGCCCTGCTGACAAGAAAAGCATGTCCGCCTTTGTAAAGGCGCTTGAAACAGGAGGGCTGAGCGTCACCGTGCGGCGCACGTTAGGTACGGACATCGAAGCGGCCTGCGGGCAGCTTCGCAGAGAAAAGCAGATCCTTACAAAGGAGAAAGCTAGGTAACATGGAATACTACGGTTCCACAGACAAAGGCATACGACGAAGTAATAATCAAGATGCGTTTCAATTGAAAACCTCGGGAAACCTGCTCATTGCAACCGTTTGTGACGGAATGGGCGGCGCGAACGGAGGTAACGTTGCCAGCGCACTCGCAGTGGAAACCTATACCGAGACTTTGGCAAATTACATCAATTCCGCATTGAACTTTGTGTTTTTGGGAAAAATCCCAAAATTCGGTGATTCTTTTGAAAGATTTCCCGAGCTTCGTTTGGGCGACTTTATTACAAAATCTGTAGATATTGCAAATGCAAAAGTCTATTCGGAAGCCGAACGGGTTCCTGAGCTTGCCGGTATGGGAACCACCTTGGTTTCCTGTATCGTAACTCCCTGCGGTATTGTTACCGCCAACATCGGTGACAGCAGAATCTATTACGCCTTCGACGGACAAATCACACAGTTGACCAAGGACCATTCTTTGGTACAAGTTCTGATCGACGAAGGAAAAATCACCGAAGAAGAAGCTTTAACCCATCCCAAGCGCAACATTATTCTCCGTGCATTGGGTGTAGATGAAAAAATCGAAGCGGACGTTGTGGAATACCCCTACGGACAAGGCTTTTTGCTCCTTTGCAGTGACGGACTTTCCGGCTATTACGACGAGGACTTTTTCCTGCAAACCCTGGAAAGCGGAAGAAGCTGCGAAGAAAAAGCCAATCTTTTGATCGAATATGCAAATCGCTGCGGCGGTGCAGACAACATTACCGCCATCGTTATTAAGCTGTAACGGAAGGAGAACATTATGGAATCCAAAGAAAATAACTACAATCACTTGGTAGGCACCGTCATCGATAACCGTTACGAAGTCCTGAGTGTAAAGGGCATCGGCGGTATGGCGGTTGTTTTAAAGGCCCACGATCAAGTGAAAAACCGTATCGTTGCCATTAAAATGCTCAACGAGAAACACAGCAACGACTCTGCCTCCATTCGTCGATTCGTAAACGAATCCCGAGCAATTGCCATGCTCTCCAATGAGCACATCGTTGATATTTACGACGTGACCTTCGCCGGAAAGAGCAAGTACATCGTCATGGAATACATCGAGGGTGTAACCCTGCGTGAATATATGCGCCGCAACGGTCCCCTTGGTTTTGAGCAGTCCATGGACTTTATTATGCAAATTCTCACGGCTCTGCAGCACGCACACGAAAAAGGAATCGTTCACCGTGATATCAAACCACAGAACATTATGGTGCAGTCCAACGGCAGACTGAAAGTAACAGACTTCGGCATCGCGCAGATCAGCGATAACGAGAAGGGCAATTCCGGCGTTGCCATGGGAACGGTTTATTACATTTCTCCCGAACAGGCAAGCGGTAAAATGACCACGTTTTCTTCCGATATTTATTCGGTAGGCGTAATGCTGTATGAAATGGCGGTTGGAAAACTGCCCTTTGAAGGAGATACTCCCTTGTCCATAGCGATGATGCAAGTGAACACGCCTCCTCCCCGCCCCTCAAAAATCAACCCTCAAATCCCCCAGGGTCTGGAGCAAATCATTCTTCGCGCTCTGAACAAAGCGCCTCAGGACCGTTTCCGCAGTGCAAAATCCATGCTGCGCGCCTGCGATATTATCCGCAGAGATAAAACCGTCGTGTTTGAAGAAACAATCCGCACGGAGGAAGTTCCTCCCGCGCCCCGGCCCGCACCTGCACCTCCCAAGAAAAAGAAAGCGGAAAAACCCTCTCACAAAACCCTGTTCCCCATCGTTTTGGGCGTAACGACCGCTTTTATTTTCTTCCTTTGCGTAGCAGGATCGATTTTGATTTCCACCTTGCTTCGTATGACAAGTGACGACAACTCCTTGGTGGTACAAATCCCTGACTTAATTACCTTGGAAGTTAACGATCAGCTTCTTGCCGAGCTTGACGAGAAAAACATCGAGCTTGCCATCGAAGAAATCAACAACGACATTTACGATCCCGGACAGATTATCAACCAAACTCCCAGCGGCGGCCAAACCAGAAAAATCGCCTCCCAGCGTCACAAAGTAACGGTAACCGTTCAGGTTTCTTTGGGTAAAAAGAGTTTCGAACTTGCAAATTACACCAATCAGGAACACAGACAAATTCAAATTTATTTGGAATCCATGGGTGCTGAAGTCGTCATTCAAGAAAAGAACGATCCTCAGATAGCGGCAGGCTATATTATTTCCACCAATCCTCCCGCAGGCTCCATCATCGACAGCGGTGACAAAATCACTCTGAACGTTTCCAAGGGTGTAGAAACCTCTTACGCAAAAATGATCAACGTGGTTGGTATGGAAGCGGGCGCGGCAAAGAGAAAGCTTTTCTCCTCAAAATTCCTGATCGGCAACGTAACCTATCAGCATTCCGAGACCATTGCCGAAGGAAAGGTTCTCAATCAGAGCATCGCTCCCGGAACCTCCACCGCCCAAAACTACGCCGAAGTTGATCTGATTATAAGCCTCGGTCCCGTGCCGCTGGTCATCTCATGAAGCTACAAGGAAGAATCCTCAGTCACAGCGGTGGTCTTTACACCGTAAAAACGAAGGAAGAATCGATCCTGTGTTACGCCAAGGGCTCTTTCCGCCGAAACGGAATCAGCCCCGTCGCAGGAGATTTGGTTCTCATTGATACCGATGAAAAAATCGGTAATAAGGAATTGGAAAAAGGCGCTCGGGGAGTCATTGCCGAAATACTCCCCCGTAAAAACGTTTTGATCCGCCCTCCCCTTGCCAATCTGGACACCCTGTTTTTGGTTGCGGCGGTGAAAGATCCCGAGCCTGTTCTCCTTTCCATCGACAAACTTCTTGCAATTACCCGTCACAACAACATTGAAACGATTTTGGTATTTACCAAAAAGGAATTGGATCCCTGCCGTGCCGAGGAGCTTTGTCAGCTGTACCGCAAAGCAGGCTTTTCCGCCTTTGCCGTTTCAAAGCTGGAAGAAGATGAAACCCGCACCCTTCTCTACCCCTGTATTCAAGGGAAAATCTGCGCTTTGGCAGGTGCCAGCGGAGTGGGAAAATCCACGCTGATCAACACCCTCTTTCCTTTCCTTGCTACAGAAACGGGTGATCTGAGTGAGAAAACCCAGCGCGGTAAACACACCACGCGGCAAAGCACCCTCTACGACATTTCAAAACTGCTTTCTCGCGAGGAAAGTGTCTACGTTGCCGACACGCCCGGCTTTTCCCTTTTGGATTTTGATCGTTTTTTCTTTATGGAAAAAGAAGATCTTGCCTTTGCATTCCCCGAATTTGAGTCTTTATTGGGAACCTGCAAATACACAAAATGCTCCCATCAAACCGAGGACGGATGCAAAATCCTTGCGGAAGTGGAAAAGGGTGGCATCGCCAAAAGCCGTCACGAAAGCTATCTTGCCCTTCTGAAGGAACTGAACAAAACAAAATCTTGGGAATTGGACAAGAAGAAAACGAAGCGATAAAGAAAACCTCCTATGGTAACACCACGGGAGGTTTTTTTGACAGGAGAGCTGCAGCGAAAAGAAAGGAAACAGGATTTTCAGTATTTTTATTGACATCATTTTCTTCTCATATTATAATGTCGTGGTTGTAAAAAAACAAAAGGAGTCCGCAGGTGAAAATCAAATACTTTTTTAAGAAAAATACGGTTGCGTGCATTGCGGCACTTGCCGCCGTCATTACTGCTTTTTTTATCCCGCCGGATCAAGAATACCTGGGCTACGTGGATTGGAAAACCATTACCTGCCTGTTTTTAACCCTAGCGGTGGTATGCGCCCTGCGGAACATCAAATTCTTCACCATTCTCGCGCGACGGCTCGTAATGCTTGCGGGAAATATGCGTTCTCTTTTTATCCTTTTGATCATAATCACCTTTCTCGGGTCAATGATCATTGCCAATGATATGGCGCTGATTACCTTTTTGCCTTTGGGATATTTCGCTCTGACGGTGGCAAAACAGGAAAAATACATGGCATATCTTTTCGTATTGCAAAACATATCAGCAAACCTGGGCGGAATGCTGACACCCTTCGGCAATCCCCAAAACCTGTATATTTATTCCTATTTTAACATTCCCACCGCGGAATTTTGCAAAATTATGTTTTTGCCGTTCGTATTGGCGGTAACCCTTTTGATTTTGGCTTGTCTGCCGGTAAAGGCAGTAAAATTTTCCATCACCGAGGAATTTCCCGAAAAGCTGAACGTCAAAAAAACGCTTTTATACGCCATTCTCTTTCTGATCTCCATTTTGATCGTTTTCCGCATTGTTCATTTTTGGGTGGGACTTGCCATCATCCCCGTGATCCTCTTTTTCGTGGATCGTGAATCTCTTTTGATGGTGGACTACGGACTGCTCTGCACCTTTTTCTTCTTTTTCATTTTCGCAGGAAACGTAGCGAGAATTGACGTGGTGCGCGACGCAATGTCGGCACTTTTGGAAAAAGACACCCTTTTGGTTTCGATTTTCAGTTGTCAGTTTATCAGCAACGTTCCCACGGCAATCCTACTTTCCCGCTTTACCGAAAATTACGCACCGCTTCTTTTGGGCGTCAATATCGGCGGAACGGGTACGCTGATCGCTTCTCTTGCAAGTTTGATTACCTTCAGCGAATTTAAAATTCTCTATCCCCAAAAAACCAAAAATTACTTACTGCTTTTTACCGCTGTCAACGTAGCGTTCCTTGTCATTATGACGTTATTTGTCAAATTCGTATTATAATCTTTACGCCAATGCAAAAGATTTGCAGGCGGGCACAAAAATAAGCGAGGTGAAATTCACCTCGCTTATTTTTATTTTTTGGGTTTCTTATACTCGTTTTTCCGAATACCCGGATAATGCTCGTCCAGATAAGCCTCACGGTAGGGGTTCACACCCTCGGAGGGCTTTTCAGGATGCAGGGGCAACGCCCAAAGATCCTTTTTGTAGTAAGAATTGTGGAAGGTCTGCTCGATTCTTCCCGATTTTTCCAGTACGTCGTTGCAGGCGCGGATGCAGCCTCTCGCTCCGCAGACGGCAAAGTAACCCGTATGCTCGATGATGTAGTTGTAATACTCCATCACCGCATGATTTCCCGGCTTTCTTCCCCATTTGGCTCCCGCAATGGAATAAGCCAGAATGTACGCCTCCTCCTCGGTCATTTCCGAGGAACGGACGTCGAACGCCATATTGGGAAATTCCTTTTTCAAGAAAGGCGAACATTCGTTGTTCATACCGTGGTGAGAAAGGGTGCATCTGCCCATTTGCACGTCGCCGTACCAGATCTTCTTTTCACCAAAGTCCACGGTGATCCGCGCGCTTTCATCCTTTGGCGAGGGGATCGCTCCGCCGGGACAGCGACGGGCACAGGCACCGCAATGGAGACAAAGAGTTCCCGTATCCAAAATGGGATCGGGCTCCAATTCCGCGTCGGTAAAGATCAGACCCAAGCGAACGCGGGGACCGTATTTTTTGGTCAGAAAGACCTTGGACCAACCGATCTCACCCAAGCCGCAGCCTGCGGCGATCACGCGGATGCTGCACACCACGTCGGGGGGAAGCTTTCCCTCTGCCACGGGCTTTTGGGTAGTACCGTTGCCCTCGGGAACCGCAGGATAATGAGCAACGGCCTCATATCCGCAGTCCTCGATGAAGCGACACAGCTCGTAGGTCTTTAAAGGACGGAAAAAGGCGTTGAGCTTATTATAAGTATAAAAGGTATAATTGTGCCAGTGGGTACCCTCTTCGATGCCGCGATTGGCACCGCGGGGGATGGGCATCGCCAAGGCAATAACGGATTTTGCCCCGGGAAAATACGAAATGGGGCTCATCAAGGGCGGAGCGTTCCGAAAGCGCTCGATATTGCCAACGGCGATACAGTCAACGCCCAGCTCCTTTGCCCTTTTTTTGAGCATTTCGGAAGTCAGTTTCATCACTTGTGCCCCCTATCGCCGTTCTTGGAGAAGGCTCCGCCCAAAACGTTCGCCTGCTCATCGGAACGATCTGCGCCTTCCCCACCGCCGATGCGCCAGGTCTCGCCGTTTCTAAAGGGATTGGCAAAGGTCTTCTTCAAAGCGCCCCGTTCCTCCAAGGCACACATACAAGTGCGGTTACAAAGGGCGGCAATGCGGTCGGGCTTGGCTTTGGGCGAAAAACGGTTGGGAACCGCGCCGTTCTGACACACGCGGCACTTATCGTAATCGATCTTTCCCACGGTAAAGGTCTTCCCGCAGATTTCGATTTCCTCGGTTTCCTTTTTGCTGATAGCGCCCAGGGGACAAGCGTCTGCGCAGGCGCGGCAGGAATTGCATACGTTTTCCTCCATCAAGGGCGTAGGCTCAAGCTCCGCATCGGTCAAAATCATATGGAAACGCTGACGAGAGCCGAATTCTTTTGAAAATACCAAACGGTTATAGGAAACAGTACACAAGCCGCAAGCTACAGCCGCATAATCAAAATCGGGATAAACGTTGGGGGCGGGTCGTCCCTGGGCAACGGGAACGCCTTCAGGCTCAAGCTCGCCGGGATTGGGGAATATGGGCGCGGCCTCCCATCCGTTTTCCTCGATAAAATTGGTCACGTTATAAGCAGAGAGCGCCAAAAACTCATCTTCCAACCAGTTATTACCGAAAAGTCTGTAATCACCGAAATTGGTTCCTTCTTCAACACCGCGAAGGGATCCTCTGCAAATTCGTTTTCCGACCATAATCACGGTCTTGGCCTCGGGAAAAATAGAAAAGGGATTGTGCTGTGCGTCAATGCCTTCAAAGCGGGATGCATCAGCAAAGCCAATCAAATCCACACCGTCTTTAGCGGCAAAATCAATAATTTTCTGTCTCAACTCTTTCATAAAAAAGAACTCCTTTTTCATTGATAAATTGATTATAAACGTCGAGCGCGGCAAATGAAACTCAATTTTCAACAAAAAAGGTGGATTTTTCAGCACTTGATTTTCCATCAATTCTTTGATAGAATAACTTTGAGGTGGATTAAATGATAACAAAGCACAATTCCGTCCTACGTATGATCGACGTAGAACATTTAACCTGGAAGGAAGATGTATTCGAAGTTGCTCCTCGCAGTTTTTCCGTTCTGGCTTTTCGCAGCGCAGGAAGCGCAATCATTCAAAGCGGAGAACACACCCACAAAATCGAAACGGGCGATCTTCTGTACCTTCCCCAAGGAATGGGCTACAAAGCGCAGTACACCGATACCGACTTAATTGCGATTCATTTTGAAACCCGTTGGAATGACAAGGAAATTCAGGTCTGTACTCCCAGAGACCCCTCTCAGTTTCTTCCTCTTTTTTCCAAAGCTCGCGAGCTTTGGAAAAAGAAAGAACCCGGATACGAAACCTTTGCCATGGCGGTGCTTTACAATATTTTCGGTGAACTGGAAGCACAAGCGGCAAAAAGCGCACTGCCGAAGCATTTTTTAAAAGCAATTACCTTTATCAACGACCATTTCGCCGAAACACAGCTTTCCGTCGACCAAATCTGCACCGAGGTGGGAATTGCCGCTACAAGCTTTCGCCAATTATTCAAAAAGTATTACGAAAAAACGCCTACGGAATATATCACAAATTTGCGTTTGGAACATGCCCGAAAGTTGATCTCGGGCGGTGCAACCGTTGAACGCGCCGCCTGTGAAAGCGGATTTTCCGATCCGAAATATTTTGCCCGCGTGGTAAAAAAGCACTTCGGATGCACACCGCGCGGCTTGAAAGTCTACGGCAAATAAGGGGCAACAAAAACTACAAACAAGCCCTTAAGGAGATCTTACGCCAATGCAAAAGATTTGCAGGCGGGCACGAAAATAAGCGAGGTGAAATTCACCTCGCTTAGCTTATACTACATTTCGATGTACTTTAAAATTTCTTTCTTGTTTTTTCAAATTCTTCTTGACTTATTATTCCGTTATTTAAAACGCTTAAAACCTGATCTTTAATGTTTTTCATTCCCTGTATGGTAGGATGACCGCATCTTTTTTCAACATTTTCAAATGCGATGGGTGTAAATCCATGTTTTTCTGAAATTTCTTTTAGACAAGAAATAATTTCAGGCTTGATGTCACAGTTGATCAAACAATAAATTTTTGCTTCGGTAAGAGTTTCCTTTACAAGATGAGAAAAGTAACACACAGCAGGAAAAACAGAATAAAAATCTTTTTCTTCCCAGTCGCTATATTTCATTTCACCCAGAGGTGCTTTACACCAGCTATCGTTTGTTCCACCAAAAACAAACACGGTATCAATTTTGTTTTCCTTAAAAAAGCCGTTCTCAATGAGTTTTCTTAATCGATATATGAAAGAAGATGATTTTGAACAATCTTCATTGTCATAACCGGTATAACCAATGGTTGACCCTGACCAGCTATCGTTCAAAACAAGATTAAAATCCTTTTCCTTGAAAACCTGATACCACCAGGTTTCCTCTACTTTTCTCACATCGGTTTCAGGATTTCCGGCAATGGTATAGTAAATCTCATAACCTTCGGGAATGTATCCTTCGAAAGTAGAATAACTATCGCCAAAAATTAGGGTGTTGTTTTTCATTATAATTAGGCTCCCCTTTAAAACTTTCATTACTATATAAATTATATTCTTTTTAAATGTTAATTGCAAGTATAAATCTCCGCCATTTACAAATAATAAGAACCACACGGCGTTTCCAAACCCCAAATTTTGACGCCTGAGTGAACCTTGTTACTCGCTTTGCTCGTAATAACAACACAATTTGAATTTTTTGTAGGGCGGTGCCTTGGTGCCGCCGCAAATTGTAAACGGCGGGAGCAAGCCCCCGCCCTACAATGTATTTGTAATTTGATAAGGAGAATTTTACACGCTTTGCGTGGCAAGGTTCTCGGGCACCCATTCAAAATCTTTGATTTTGTAAATGGGTGAGGTTCTTATATATGAAAGCAACAGGGATTGTTCGTAGAATCGATGAACGAGGTATAATAACACCAATAGATTACATAGCAAAAGCGAGGTGAATTTCACCTCGCTTTTGAAGTTAATACAACACTTTTTCTGTTATGTCAATCAATGCTTCGAAACCGTCTGCAAGTTGTTCAACATTTTCAAATATTTCAGATTCATACGATTTATAGAAAGTGTAGTCTGAAGCAAATTCCTGTACTGTGTAATAAACTGAATCATTGTTTGGATACCCAAATAAAGTAATACGTCCCGTGTAGTTTTCATCGGAGAAAACTTTAATCACATTCCCGGGCAACAACGGATAAGATTCAATAATAGTTCTTTGAATACTATATTTCAGCTTTTCTATCGGGACATTATTTTTTCCGGTTTTGCTAGCAAAAAAGAAAGTTACAATAACGGTTATGATTTCTATCACACACATTATCGCAAAGACTGTCCAATCCGTTTTACTGAATTCGTGCATTTCTCTATCATTGGTCAAAAATACTGTGATAAAGATATTGATAAACATTAAAGCCAAACCGAAGCAAACATATACGAGTCCCTTTTTCTTGCTAGACTTTAGCTTGTTTAATTCTTCAATTAGAGTTTCGGGTTGTTCAGCTACTTCAAACGGCATATTCTGCCGAATTATGGAAGCAAGTTGCCAAGCGTTTTCGATTCCCATTATAGTATAAGTTTTGCCGTCTTTTAACTGAATGATTAATGTCTGATTTCTGCCTAACGCAAAAGCAACATCACCAATATTACAATTAATTTTACCGAAATAATGGTATTTGCCTTTTACATGACCATTATCTATGTAAAAAAAGGCCTTAAAATTAAACAAAAGAAAACCAGTGCCTATTAAGCCAAATAATGTTCCTAAAACCAAACCGACTAACAAGCCTTTCAGTGTGGCATCCGGATCTTTAAAACCTATAAATATAAACAAACCAATCAAAAATATTCCACTAAGTATTATTGTAGTTCCGTTCGCTTTGTTATGTTTGAAAACTCCATTAGTTTCTAATAACAGTGATGTTTGAGAGTTGCTTTTTTGTTTTTTATAAATAAAAAATACGCTAATCAAAAAAACAATAATACCGATGTATATATAAATTGCTTCGTTCAACATAATCACCTCGTTTGGTTTATTATATCACAACAGGTTCAAAAAGTAAATCTTGCGGTATATTTCTCC
>JAZOSM010000137.1:0-3160 GCA_045657125.1 Eubacteriales bacterium | reverse complement strand
AGGCTATATGGTATTCCACAACTTTATCCGCGAGCTTCTCGACGATATTTTATAATCTTTCGTTTTGGAGGATCCTATGCTCCGAGTCAAAAACTTAACCAAGGTCTACCGTCCAAAAAAAGGACAGCCCGTTACCGCGCTGGAGAATGTGAGTCTTTCTTTCCCCGAACAGGGAATGGTATTCCTTTTGGGAAAAAGCGGCAGCGGAAAAAGTACGCTTTTAAATCTTCTCGGCGGGCTGGATTCCTTTGATAAAGGTGAAATTCTGATATCGGGTCAGAAGACCCGACGCTTTCGAGGTAAGGATTTCGACGCTTACCGAAATACCCTCGTCGGTTTCATCTTCCAGGAATATAACGTCCTGGAGGAGTTTACCGTGGGGGCGAACATTGCCCTTGCCCTGGAGCTGCAGGGTAAACGTGCCACGAGCGAGCAGATCAATGCGATCTTAAAGGAAGTGGACCTTGAGGGCTACGGGGCGCGCCGCCCCAACGAGCTTTCCGGCGGTCAGAAGCAGAGAGTCGCCATTGCCAGAGCTTTGGTGAAAAAGCCGAAGATCATTATGGCGGACGAGCCAACGGGCGCGCTGGATTCCGTGACCGGCAGGCAGATCCTGGATACGCTGAAAAAGCTTTCTGCCCATAAGCTTGTGATCGTGGTGTCCCACGACCGTGAATTCGCGGAAAAATATGCCGATCGCATCATCGAGCTTGCCGATGGCAGGGTCGTTTCCGACGTGGAATTTGAAAGCGGTGCCGAGGCATTCTCCGAGCAGGGGATCACCTACGGTGAGGATGAGATTTTGATTCCCTCGTCTTACCGCCTGACCGAGGAGGACAGAGAGCGGATCAACGCCTATCTTGCCGCAATGGAAGATGGGCGGACCCTTGCCTTGCGCCGGCAGACAAAGCCGAGAAAACAGAAAACGGCGGAAGAAAAGGTCGAAGAGGGGACAAAGGCTCCCTTGAAGCTGATCCGTTCACGCCTGCCTTGGAAGGTCGCCTTCCGCATTGGCGCAGGTGCCTTGAAATACAAAAAATACCGACTGGTCGCTTCGATTTTTCTCTCCGTGGTGGCATTTTGTCTGTTCGCCCTTGCCGACACCTTCGGTGCCTACGACCACATTACCACCTGCGTCAAATCTATTTGTGATTCGCAGATTGCCTACGCCTCCGTGAAACGGGAGGAAAAGGTTCGGGACGTGGAAAGCGGAGAAGAGGTTGATTATATGGTGGAGGGTGGCAGGCTTCACGAAAGCGAGCTTGTTGCCATTCGTGAGAAAACAGGGGTGGAAATGAAGGGGGTATTTGCTCCTTACACTTCCTCGCTGGATTTTTCCCATCTGTTCGATTCGTCGGTAAGGTTGAGCGAATCCCAAATTGAGGTTTTTCCTTTTTCCTTTAACGGATACGCTTCTGCAAGCAGGGAAGAACTTGAGAAAATGAATATGCCCCTGATTGCGGGCAGAATGCCCGAAAAGGAAAACGAGGTCGTCATTACTACCTACGTTTGCGAGACCTTTATGATCGCAGGCTATTCTTCGGAAAGTGAAGCCTTTGAACGAAATTTTGAAAAAATAACCTCTCCCAAGGATATGCTCGGAAAGAAGCTCCCCGTGGGCGGAATGGATTTCGTCGTGGTGGGCGTGGCAGAGCCGGGCTTTGACGTAGAACGCTACAGACCTCTTGCCGAAGTGGAATGGGAGCAAACCACCGCGGATCTGATGGTGAATTACGCTCTTATGAACGAGCTGCAGGGAATTCGCGAGCATTCCCTGGCGCAGGCGCTTTTCGTTGCGGAAAATACCTTGAAAACCATGATCGAGAACGAGCCTCCATTCAGACCATCCGCTTTGGGATATATTAATATTGAGGGAAATAACGGGGAAGACTCCGAGTGGATTTCGCTTTGGTCTGATTTTTACGGAACCCTTTCGGATGCAAAGGGCTATCCCATCGTCTGGCTGGACGGTGATAAAACGTTTCTTGCAAAGAACGAGATCATTTTGTCCGCAGCTTGCGTAAAAGAACAAATGGGTCTTTCCACCGACGATGCGGAAACGATTCTTTCGACGGTGCGTGGATTCCGAGAGCTTTCCATGGAAATCCATAATTTTTACGATGGAAGCGATCCGGAGAAAATCTCCGACGGTATCAAGGTAGTTGGCGTTCTGTTCCCTGATGAAACGGGAAAACTGCCCGATCCGGGACACGTGATCCTGGTCAACGAGGGGGCTGCCAAAAAGGTATTTCGTGCTTCCGACGGAACGTATCAGTACGCCGTGGGAAATATGCCCAAAGGAGAAGCGGACGTCCGAAAGCTTGTGAAATTCTGCTACGACGAGTCGGGGGACGTTGCCTATCCTCTGCAAAATGCCGTCTGCTTTGAGCTGGACGGCATTCACGAGGCCCTTCTTCTTTTGTCCAAGGTGTTTTTATACGTGAGTCTCGGCTTTGCCCTCTTTGCCGCGCTGACCCTGTCCAATTTCATTACCACAAGTATCATTTACAAAAAGCAGCAGATCGGCATTCTTCGTGCCATCGGTGCGGGAGGAAGCGACGTGTACCGCATCTTCTTTGCGGAAAGCTTTATCATTGCTATGATCAACTTCCTGCTGTCTGCCGTGGGAACGGGATTGATCGTTGCGAGCATCAATGCCTCCGTTCGCAATGGAACGGGATTTTTGATCACCTTACTTTCCTTTACGCCGCGGCAGGTGCTCCTGCTGTTTGCCGCCAGCCTTTTGGTTGCGGCATTGGCAAGCTTTTTCCCCGTGCAGAGATTTGCTTCCAAAAAGCCCATCGACGCCATTCGTGGCAGATAAAGGTAAAATCATGTAATGCATTTGTATTTTTGCATACAAAAAGAGCGCTTCGTTACGAAGCGCTCCGTTTTTTTTACAGTACGTCGATTTTTTCCATGTAGTCAAGCTGGCCGTTTTCGCCCTTCTTCAAGCGAAGGATAAAGGGGACGGTGTTCAGCTTTAAGCACAGGTGAAAGTCCATTTCGGGGAAGATGTGCTGACGCTCGGGATCAAAGAACTTGGCGCCGCTGGTGTTCTTCAGATCTGCCATTCTCTCTTCCATATCGGGCAGGGGATTGCCCTCCAAAAGGCTCTTGATATACTCTGCGCAGAGATTGTCCTCCTCGGTTTGGGAAA
>JAZOSM010000136.1:0-2564 GCA_045657125.1 Eubacteriales bacterium | reverse complement strand
ACGCTGTTTCCGTGGAAGACGTCATCAAAATCAGAAGCAGTCTGACCGACGTCATCTACGAGATCGAAGCCATCAAAAGCAAGCTTCGCACCTACGACAATCTGGTGGATTACACCACCGTTTCCCTCAATATTTACGAGGTTGACCGCACCGTCGTCGTGGAGGAGCAAAGCGTTTGGCAGGAAATCGGAACCAATCTGAAGAACAATACCGCCGACCTTTGGGAATTTTTCGTTGCCCTTTTCGTCTTCTTCGTTTCCTCCCTGCCCTTCCTGATCCCGCTTTTCATCGTGATCATGATTCTCGTACTCCTGGTAAAAAGGAGCAGAAAGCGCAAGGAAAAGAAAGCTTCCGCTCCCACGGTTCTCCCCAAATAACAAACAAGCTCGCAAGGCTGATGCCTTGCGAGCTTTTCTTTTGTTTTTTTATTCAGCAAGCTTCTTTGCCAGAGAGAGAACCCGATCGGAAAGGATCTGACCTGCCTGAGGTACCAGACAGCTGTGACGGCAAAGGGAAATTTCATAAAGCTGGCTTTTGGGATCGAATGCCTTTTCGGTGGGAATGTATCCGCAGTATTCGTTGCAGTTTTCCGCAACCATATTTCTCTTATAGGGAGAATTGGATTTGATGTACTTGCCAAAAGCATTGAAAACCTCACCGGGAAGCACGGAGATCAAAACGTCGCCAACCACGATTGCCTGCACGGGAAGCAAGTCGGACTCCACCTTGTTGTACGTAGCCTGATAGTGAAGCATATTGCGAGAGCGCATGAATGCCTGTCCCTCGCTCATCCATTTTGCAACCTGCGCTTTAATGGCGGGGCCGTCTGCAGGTCTGCGGGCAACCTCAACCGTATCCATCAGCATTTTGACGCCACCGGAAACGGGCTCAGCCTTTTCCATGGAAGCGACTACGGCATCGGCAAGAGTCTTACCCATTTCACGATACCAATCCATGGGAATCTCAACACTTGCGTCGGGGTTTACGTGGTTGATATCACCGCAAGCACCCAGCACAAAGAGGCTGACAAAATCCTGACCGTATTTTTCCTTCAGACACTTGGAGAGAATGGAAGAATAGTCACCGCTGTATCCGGCATTGTTGTATCTGCTCATACAGCACTGATGGCAGGCAAAATTGATGATGGCGCCGATGGGCTTTCCTTCACATTCAAAGAACAAAACGGGAAGATCGGGATCGATACCATCCAAATTGCCCACGAGATTATCCTTACCTCTGCCGTGGGTAATAAAGGTGCCGTCGGTGGTGATAAAGTTGCGGTTAAAGGAAATGCTGTCTACCTGAGAGAAGGCATATTTCACATCCGCCTCCTCCAGCTTGAGGTAAGCCAAAATAATGGCGTCGGCGCAAAGACGGTAAAATACGTCCAAGTAAGCCTTATCTGCCTCACAGTTACAGGTAGCGTCGGAGGAAATGGGTGCGCCGGAATGGGTGTGGTTGGAAGAAATGCAAACTCGGTCAGCGGGAATGGGAGTGTACTTAGCCACACGGTCCGTAATGATCTTGTGAATACCGGGCGTTAAAGAACAGGTATCCACCGTAACCATAGCGGCAAATTCACCGCCGTCCTCCAAAACCACAGCCTTGGCATAAAGTCTGTCGGTCACGTAAGCGGCGCGAACCTCCTTGTAATGACCCCACATAAAACCGCCGATGGGCGGCGTAATATCACATTCATAAAATGCAGCTCTCATATTCACCTCGTAAATTGACGGGTTGCCCCGAAATGTTTGTTTCATTATGGCACACCCCCCGTGAAAAGTCAAGGTTGGTAAGGAAAAATATAAGAAAAAGAAAGTTTTTTGCAAAATTGTTGTTTACAGAACTATTTTTTTATGATATACTAACTCCACTATTTGATCGGTGCGAGAAAAAAAGAAGGCACCCAACGGGTGCCTTCTGGCGCGTTGTAAGGGACTCGAACCCCTGACCTACTGGTTCGTAGCCAGTCACTCTATCCAGCTGAGCTAACAACGCATGTTCTCTCGAACGACGATTATCTTATCACATTCGGATTTTTTTGTCAAGAGAATTCTTGAAGAAAAATCAAAAAAAGGAAAAAAACATGTTAAAACTTCCATTACCGAGTCAAGTAACGGAAGCATTGGCGCGGCTGGATGCCGCAGGTCACGAATCCTATCTCGTCGGCGGTGTCAGAGATTTGCTTCTCCGTCGCGAGGTGCACGATTGGGATTTGACCACCTCTGCCCGTCCCGAAGAGATCAAAGAAATCTTTCGGGACTTCTCCCTGAACTGCGTCGGAGAACGTTTTGGTACCATCTCGGTTCATTTCGACGACGTCTTTTTGGACATCACCACCTTTCGCAAGGAGGGGGCGTACCACGGTCACCGTCATCCGGGAGAGGTCAGCTTCACCAAAAATCTGTTTGAGGATCTCAAACGGAGAGATTTTACCGTCAATGCCATCGTTTACCACCCCGAAAAAGGCTTCCGCGATTATTTCTGCGGCAAGCGAGACATCAAAAAACGTCTCATCCGAGCCATCGGCAATGCAGACGAGCGATTTGAGGAGGATGCCGTTC
>JAZOSM010000135.1:0-15638 GCA_045657125.1 Eubacteriales bacterium | reverse complement strand
GATGCGAGCGTTTTCGCTTTTGTCCTGAGCAGTTTTGAAGGGCTCGCGCTCGCCGCGGGCAATTTCACCGCGAATGCGCTGACATTCCTCGATGCGGTCGTATCCTGCCATGTTGGTGGGCACGAAGAGCAGTTCACTCTTTCCCCAAACCTTACCCGTTTCCATGGGAGTGGTTTGATTCCAAAGAGAAACGGCAACGTCGGAAATGGTCTTGCCCATAAAGCTGGAGTGGGGAACACCGCGGCGTTTCTGTTCTTCCTCTTTGTTGCGGAAGGGGTTGATGTGGTTGGAGTCGCCTTGGAAGCCGTTGACTACAATGCAGGAAACGCCTTCCAGTGCGTTTTCCGTATGCCTTCTGGCATATCCCGGCCAGTCTGCAGAAAATCCCGTAGGATCGATGTATCCGATGACGTCGGGGTGACAGGCGAAATTGATGATGGCAATATCATTGGCAGCTTTACGGGAAAACTTCAAGAGGCGAACGGTGTTATCGGGTTCATCCAAGGGATGGGAAACAAGGTCTCCTTTTCCTCTGCCGGGGTTGGTTCTGCAGGTGCCGTCTTTCATACGATAGCGGCGCACGAAGGAGATCTGTTCCGCGGTCTCACCCGTGCCGTAGGAGAGGGTAGCGTCTTTTAAATCCGCGATGGCGCTTTGTGCCACGTCGCAGTATTTGCGGCAAAGCACGTCAAAGTAAGCCTCGTCTCCGAAATGCTTGCCCGAATTTATGGGACGGGTGCCCAGACGGATGGAGGTGTGCTGGTGAAGCGCTTGCATATATACGTGGTTTACGGGAACGTCACAACGCTTTGAGATCATTCCCCGAATGAGTGTAGATGCACTTTCACGAACGCAGAGAAAGTCTGCGGTAATCAGTACAGCCTTGTTTTCTCCATCGCAGAAAGCTACGCAATTCAGCTCGATGGGGTCGATGATGTGATCTGCCTGTCTCTTTCTGCTGTAGCCTGAAAGGGGACTTCCAAACGGGGGAGTAACATCCACTCTGGCAAAGCCTGCTTGAAACATACGCTTTCTCCTTGAATAGAAATTTTCTTACATCTTGTAATTATAAAATAAAACAAATTGACAACCGAGTCAATGCTTTTTGAAATTTTGGGCAAAATTTTGGTATTGTTTTGCTACATTTTTTCATTTTGAAATTGCGAGGGACTTTTCCCAAGGTGCTTCTTGAAGAAGCGGCTGAAATAAGAAACGCTTTCAAAGCCAAGCATCTCCGCGATTTCCGCCACGGAAAAAGAGCCGGAACGCAAAAAGCTTTCTGCCTTTTGTAAAATCAGTTTGCTGCGGTATTCCAAAGGGGCGCATCCGAATTCCTCGTGGAAAAGATTGTAAAACTGTGCCGTGGAGAGATAACAAAGGGATGCCAGGTGAGTGCAATTCACTTTATCCGTTAAGTGTTCCAAAAGATAGCGCACGGCGGGGGAGAGCTTGACGGAGTTTTTACTGGCGCTTTCTTGTTCCAGCGCGTGAAAGATCGTACAGATCAGGGCGTTTTTTGCCACGCTGTCGTTTAAAAATTCGTATCCGTCTGCCAGGCGCTGGATCGCCTCGCTGCAAGCGGTACTTGCATTGTGACAAAGCTTGAGTGGTCGCTCGGAAAACAGGACGCGCTCCCCCGAAATTTCCAAATCAAAATCAATGCGGTAAAACTCGACAGAGTCACTCAATACTTGAAAAACGTGCTTGGATCCCTTGGGTAAATATACCACCGAGCCGGGGCTTAAATCAAAGCACCCTTTATCGAACAGGTATTTGCAATTGCCGTGGAGAATGTAAAGAAATCCGTTGGAGCGACGACCTGCGGGACGAGGCTTGAGGATGCGATAAGAAGGGCATTGATGGAAAATATTAATGCTTTTCACTGTAAAATCGTGATATTTTAATTGCTCCAAAGGCAGAATCATAAAAAACTCCTTTTTCGTGCATTTCCTTGATTTTATTATAATAAAATCAAAAATAAATTGCAACAGATTGAGTGATAAAATTAGAAAATTGTTCAACTTTTTAAGAAAAATGTGTATGGAAGAAAAAAGAGAGACGCGATATAATGAAATTGAAATTTTAGGTAGGAGATTGTGAAGAATGAACGGTAATTGGCAAAAGACATTTGACGTATTCGACGAATACGAGAGACGTTTTGCATCAGCCCGTGCCGAAAAGAAGCCCCTTTTTCCGTGGAAGCCCGCCCACCGCGAGGAAATTCTTTCGCAGGTGAAGTCCATGCTGGCATACGATGAAAAGATGGTTCCGAGTATTGGCGAAATGGAGGAGGTATCCCGCACGGAGTACGAAACCTACGACGCCATTCAGCTTCGTTACAGAACCTGGGACCGCTTTTACGGGGCATCGACCCTGTATATGCCACGCACCGAGGAAAAAGTGCCTTTGGTATTCGTTTGTTGCGGACACGGTTCCTTGGGGCGCCGCAGCGAAGGCTATATTGCGATGGGGCATCGTCTTGCTTCCCTTGGAATTGCGGCTTTGGTGATGGATAATATCGGTCAGGGTGATCGGAATTTCCGTTCTGCAGAGTTTAAATCTCCTGACCATTGGTATGCCGTCGCTCCCTTTTATTGTGGATTGACCTTGCAGGGTCTGATCGTGATGGAGACCGTTGCCATGATTCGGTATATGGCAAAAGATCCCCGCTTTGATGCAGAGCGTTTCGGTGCCTGCGGCAATTCCGGCGGCGGAACCCTTACGCTCTTTTTGGCGGCACTTGCGCCCGAACTTGCGGTTCTGTCCTCCAGCGGCTATCCGTCGGAGATCTCTTACGTGTTGCAAAAGGAACGCAGACATTGCGGCTGTAATTTGCTTCTCGGCAGTGCACACAAGGCGGAAATGTGGGAGATTTACAGTTTGTTTGCTCCGAAGCCTTTGCTTTTATCCAGCGGAAAACACGACAATTTGCTTCCCCAGGATCTGTTTTTGAGAAATTGCCGTAAGGTGAAGAACACCTACGTGCAAATGGATGCAAAAGAAAGCTTTTCATCCGGGCTTACCGACACCCGCCATCCGTGGGCGATCGAGGATATCAATTTGATCTCCGCCTTTTTGTCCCGAACGCTTTTGGGAAAGACTCCCGAGGATGCCGAAGAACTGTTTACCGTTTCCGACCCTGGGCTTTATGCGGTAAAAATGCCCGAGAATATGCTTTCCACCGCACAGCTTTCACAGCAGCTGACGGGCAAAGAGATGCCCGAGGGACTGGAACTTGCGGATGTGTTCAAGCCTACCTTCCGCGGGGAGATTCTTGACCCGAATTCCATCGAAAGGGATGTGGGCAGAGGAGACGTGATGCGTGTGTTTGCACAGTTTGAATGTGCTTTATCAGATAGAAAGGAGTAATATTATGGCAAAAAAATATCGTGTTGAGGGCGGCTGTCAGTGCTGTATGACCTGCCTGTACGAATGTCCCGTTCAGGCAATTTCCATGGTGGAGGACGTTTCTGCAAAAATTGATGAAACCAAGTGCATCGGCTGCGGAAGCTGCTTTGACGCTTGTCAGCCCGGCGCTATCGTAGAGTACGAAGCATAAATATTTTTGATAGGGAGATTGAGAAAATGATCGCTTATTCTGAATTTAAAAACGAATACGCCCCCCTTTACGGCGAGTACGACGTTGTCGTTGTCGGAGGCGGTATGGCAGGTGTGGGAGCCGCAGTTGCTTCTGCCCGTGGCGGTGCAAAAACCATTTTGATCGAGAATACTTCTGCCCTGGGCGGACTTGCTACCATGGGTATCGTAAATATTCCTTTGGACTTTCCTTCCGGCTTGGGTCAGGAATTGTTTGCAAAGCTTCTTGAGATCAACGGTCTCAGAAAGCGCAACTCCGATCCCGAAAAGCATAAGCTTGTTTTCGACCGTATGGTAAAGGATTCCGGTTGTGATTTGCTTTTGGTTACGCCTTTGATCGACACCATTGTAGACGGTGACACCGTAAAGGGTGTTATTATTCACACCAAAGAAGGCAGAAGAAGCATTATGGCAAAAACTTTTATCGACTGCTCCGGTGATTCCGATTTGGTTTATTTTGCAGGCGGCGAGGTTGAGGTAGGCAGAGAAAAAGATCATATGTCTATGGGATGCTCACTGGAATTTGTTTTGGGCGGTGTCAATCGCGACGTGTATATGAACAGTGAGCTTCGCAATACCGACCCCAAGTGGATTCGTTTTCTTGCAGATGTAATTGAACAGGGAAAACTGCCTGATATTGATAATCATTTGAACTGGATGACCTGGATTCCCGGCCGTCCGGAGAATTGCGGTATGGACGAGGTAAGTATTTGCTTTGCCCATTCCAGAAACTGTTTCCCCACCAAAAACGAAGATCTGACCCGTATGTATCAGGAGGGCAGAGAACAGGTGAATATCCTTGCCAAATTTATCAAGGAAAATATTCCCGGATTTGAAAACAGCTATCTGTCTTATACGGGCAGCCTTCTTGGTGTTCGTGAAAGCAGAAGAATCGTTGGTAAGTACCGCGTAACCGGTATGGATATTGCCACGGCGAAAAATCATGACGACGTAATTGCTATCAGTTACCACGGCTTTGACATTCACGGATTTACAAAATCCGGTAACTTGAAGTGGTTTAAAGGTACACTCCCCAACGGTGAGGAAGCGTATATTTCCAATATGGCAGGCTGGGGTTCTCAAATGCCGCCGGATGACGGTATCAAACGTATCTTTATGTCCGACCTGATCGATTTGAAGAATCAGTATTTTTACGATATTCCTTATCGTGCTCTTGTGCACACCAGATTGGATAACGTGTTGGCGGCAGGCAGAAACCTTTCCTCCGACGTACCCGGACAGAGTGGTACCCGTCTGATTATGTGTTGTATGGCAATGGGTGAAGCCGCAGGTACTGCCGCTGCACTTGCGTTGAAGGCGGGTGTCAAGCCCGGTGACGTGGATATTCCGTCCCTGCAGAGAAAATTGGTTGAGAACAAGTGTAACATCGGACAGGGATATCGAAAGATTCCCGGCCTTGAGGACAAGGACTATTCCGAATACGGAGGAATTGTTGAAAATGCAAAGGCTCGTAACGGACAGGAATATCTCCACCTGAAAAAGAATTAAAGGAAAAAGCGGCTGAATGAAAATTCAGCCGCTTTTTTAAAAGAAATTATATTTAATTTCAGTTTCCCATTGACAAAAGGGAAGAAAGGTGATATTATACAAGAGTATTATGTGAAAAAGTGTAGGAGGAAGGCGAATGAAAAAGTACGAAGCACCCGTTTTAGCGGTGATTGAGTTTTCTGTGGAAGAAACTCTTGCTCCCAGCGGTGGGTCCGTAATCATCGAAAAAGATGAGTCTTCCAATTCCAAGCCTGTTGATCTTGGTAAGGTAGATATTTTTGGTAAAAACTAAAAAATGAGAAACCCAAACGTCCGATCGGATGCTTGGGTTTTTTTGTTGCTGTTGATAAAAAATCGCAAAAAAAAGAACTGCCATTGGCAGTTCTTTTTTTTGAACAAATTAGTTGTTCTCCTTCATTGCTGCGAAGCAGTCGCTGCAATAAACAGGACGATCGCTGGTGGGCTGGAAGGGAACTTTTGCTTCTTTGCCGCAGTTAGCGCAAGTGGTAGTGAAATACTCTCTTGCCTGTCTGGAAGCGTTCTTCTTAGCATCTCTGCAGGGCTTGCATCTCTGGGGCTCGTTCTGGAATCCTTTCTCAGCGTAGAATTCCTGTTCACCAGCGGTGAATACGAATTCGTTGCCACAATCTTTGCATACCAGTGTCTTGTCTTCGTACATTTGCCATACCTCGTGTTTTTTTTAATTGCCCAGAACGGACTCGCACCGTCACCCTTTTTAATCTGCCGATCAAAATGCTCTCTTTAAGCTACTCGGGCATATAAGACTTGTTTAGAAAAGCTTTGCAAGCTTTTTTCTTGCGCGAAAAAGAGTATTTTCCACGCTTTTGGGTTCTCGCTCCAAAACGCGAGCGATCTCCGCGGACTTTTTTCCCTGTAAATGCAATCCGAAAACTTTGCGCTCCATGGGAGACAAGGTCTTTCCAATTCGTTCCAGAACTGCGGAGAGTTCTTCCTTTCCCAAAAGAATTCGTTCGGGACTGCCCATGTTTTCATCGGGGATTTCTTCCGTAGGAATTTCAACGGATGCGAGACTGTTTTCGCGCTGATAGCGGCGAAGTCCGTCCGCGATGCCGGATCGAATACATACGGAAACGAAGGTGGAAAAGGAGGAGAGGGAAGGATTATAGAGGTGAACTGCTTTATAAAGACCGATCAAGCCTTCTTGATACAAATCGTTTCTGTCTGCTTCTGGAACGGAAATCGTGGACAGAATGCGTAAAATTGCAGGTTCGTACCGTTTTGCAAGTTCGGAAAAAGCGGTATTATCACCGGCAGCGGCACGACGAACCGTCTGAACTTCCAGATCTTTCGTATCTTGAGAAGCGGGGCAATTGTGCTCAGCCATGAGTACCTCTTTCCTACCATTACCTAGTTTGAATTATAACATCCCAACCTAAGCATGTCAAGTAATTTAATAAATTTCGGATAATATGAAGCATTTTCGGCTTTCGTTTTCATTAAAAATTCACAAAAAAGACACCTTTTTTCTTAAAATTCTTGCCGAAGCGAAGCTCCTATGCTAGAATAAAGAAAAAATATAAGGAGATAAAAACAATGATTCGTCATATCGTTATGTTTAAATTTAAGGAAGAAGCCGATGGAAAGAGCAAGGCGGAAAATGTTCTTGCCACCAAAGAAATGTTGGAAGCACTTCCTGCCAAAATCCCTCAGATTCTCGCCAGCCGCGTAGAGATTGGCACGGAGGGCGCCAATCCCGAGAACGCGGATTTGATTTTGATTTCCGATTTTGAATCTTTGGAAACACTGAATGAATACATCGTTCACCCGGACCACAAAGCAGTCGGCGCATTTATGCGTCCCTTGCGCGAAAGCCGTGCGGGTATCGACTTTACCGTATAACTTTTACCAGAATTGCGTGGACGGCGTAGCGTCGGTCGCGGGAGCCTGCTTCGTTTTTGCAGGTTGACAGAGTCAGAATACGAGAATTCTTATCGAATTTCGTGTTGGTCTGATAGGGGGACAGGAAAGACATCTGTTCGCAGAAGGTGATGAATTCCTCGTCGCTTTCAAAGTCTGTTTCAAAATAGTTGTCGTATGCGTCCGATTCGTGGGCGGAGAATGGCTTATAGACGTAAATACCGTCTTCTGTTGCGATTTCAATGGTAGCGCGATGGAAGACGGTTCCGCTTGTAAAGTCGTGGAGAGAAGCAAACATACTGCCGTCGCTCATATTGTGACCGTAAATGACCGTGTTTCGGTTTTCCGAAAGCTTGCGGGAATTTCTTTCGTCAATAAAGATCGTTCCGCTGGCGAGGGGTTTTCCGTAAAAGTCGTGGCGCAGATAGTAGTTTTGCACCTTGGTCCAAACCACGGGATAATTGACTACCGTTCCGTTGATGGTGATCCATCCTGCGGTATCTCCGTTGATTTGTTTAAGACGGTGAAGCTTGTTGACCAAGTTTTGCTGTTTTTCGGTATAGGTATCACCGCCGGAGAGTTCTTCCTGTTTTCCGTTGAGAATGTCCTGAGGGGTCAGCGTGATGACACAGCCAAGATTCTTTTTCAGGTATTCTCCTTGGAAACGATCGGTTTCCGCAATCAAATCCTGCAAACCGGTGTTAACGACGTAACTGCGGTAGTAGCTGAAAAGCTTGCTGAACACGAAAATGCCTGCGGTCAGAAAGCCGAAAATGCATACGAACAGGATGGCGTATCTCCAAAGCTCCTTGGGAGCAACCTCTTTTTCCGGTGCCATTTCCGGATCTTCGTATACGTCGTACATGCCGTCCAAAGAAGCTGCGATTTGCTTTTCCTTTTCCTCTTTTGTGAGAGGCTTGGGAGGCTCTTTTTTCGGCTTTTCTTTTTTTATGGGAAGCACCTGCGAGGGTGCTTTTTTTATTTCGGAAACGGCGCGTCTTCTCGGGGTAGGCGCAGGCGCTTTCTCAGGGGCTTTTTCAGGCTTTTGCTTCGGCATTGCTTCGGGGTTTGCCAAAGGCTGACGCTTTGGTGCGTTGCCCTGATTTTTGATCAGACTTCCTTCTCTGGGGCGTCCGGAATAAAATACCCGAATTTGCTC
This sequence comes from Eubacteriales bacterium, assembly GCA_045657125.1. GTDB lineage: Bacteria > Bacillota > Clostridia > Oscillospirales > SIG627 > RGIG5579. The sequence continues at coordinate 7,474 of JAZOSM010000135.1, read as the reverse complement.
CGAGGAATCGTTTTCTTCGGAAGCGGAATGACCCTTATTTTTTTTCATGTTTTTCGGAAGGATACCGTCGGTGATACCTTCGAAAAATTGGTTTAATTTCTTTTTGCCGGACATAGGGTTCCTCTCTTTTGTTAGAATGGTAGCACGTTTCCCTCAATAATTTTTATTGCCAGAAACGGTTTAATTTGTTTCGCAGTTCCGCGTCACGGGTAATGATTTCGGCATCTTCCCAATTTTCGGGAAAGAGTTCTTTGATGTCTTCGCCCAAAAAGCGCATATCGCAGAGGATGAGAAAACCGCGGTCGGTTTCGGAACGAATGACGCGTCCCGCCGCCTGTAAAACGCGGCTCCAACCGGGCAGGGTGTAAGCGAAACTTTTACCGTCCATTTCCCGTTTGTAGTAAGCGGCGCATTCCGCCTCGGCTTCGGGAGTTGGCGGCGGGAAGCCCGTTCCCACGATGATTTCACCGGACAGCGCCTCGCCTTTTAAATCGACGCCCTCGGAGAAGATTCCGCCCATAACGCAAAAGCCGATGAGGGTTCCGCGAGATTCCTTCAGAAATTCTTCCAGAAAAGCGGCTCGTTTTTTTGGAGTCATAACGCGATCCTGAATGAGAATGCGGTGCTCGAAGAAACGGCGCTTGTATTCCTGAGAAACCAGACGCAAATATTCAAAGGAAGGGAGAAATACCATATAGTTTCCTTCTTTTGCGCTGACTGCGGAATGAATGATGCTACAGATTTTCGGTGCGGTATCAAAGCGTTTGGAATGGGAAACGTCTACACCGCAAAGTCCCACGAATAAGTTGTCGCGTGGGAACGGAGAGGGGAGCGTGAGAAATTCATCGCCGTCTTCCCCTGCCAATAAATCAAAATAATATGCCTCAGGCAGAAGCGTTGCGGAAAAGAATACAACGGAGCGCCACGTTTTACACGCCTCGGATATTTTGGCGCGGGGATTTACACAATAAATGCGTATTCCGCCTTCCGTTGGGAACACGGTGGCGTAGTTTTCGTTGAATTCTTTACAGAGCCGAACGAATTTTTTCAATTTAAGATAAAAGTCTCTCAGGATTTTTTCTGTTTCTTCCGTCAAAAGACCGAAGCCCTCGTGCAGGGCGAAGGCCACCTTCGGTAAGAGAGCCGTAGCCTCTTTTGCCATAGCTTCGTACAGCTCGAAGGAGAAGTACTCCTGTGAATCCTTCCGCTTCTGTTCAATTTTTTGGAAAAGGGAAAGGAGGATGCCGAAGTGATCTTTCAGCATTGCCACGGGAGGCGTGGTGTTGCGGAAAAAGGGATCAAAATCCGAGGGAGAAAGGGTTTCCGTATTATTTTCGCGAATCCGTGCGGGCAGATTGTGTGCTTCGTCTACCAACAAAACCGCGCCCTTTTTGGGAGTGAAGACGGAACGTGCGGGATCGAAAATGTGATTGTAGTCACCGATGACCACGTGGCAATACGCAGCCATTTTTTTTGCCAAAGCAAAGGGGCAAATATGAAAATGCTCGGCGGCGGAAAGCAGTTCCTTTTCCGTAATGCAGGAAAAGGCAGTAAGGAAGGAAAGTGCGCGGGGGAGCTTTTCGCTGAAATCCTCGCGGTATTCGCATTCCATTCCGTCGCATTCTTCCAAATGCTTGGGACAAAGCGCCATTTTTGCGGAAAGAACGATGGTGCGAAGCCCCCTCAGCTTTTGCAGAGATTCTACGGTTGCGGCGGCTTGCATTTTCAAGGTGTTCTTGGGGGATGCATAGAAAACTTGTGTGGCTTTTCCTTTTTCCAAAGCACGCAGGGCGGGATAGAGAACAGCCGCCGTTTTGCCGATGCCCGTGGGGGCACAGGCGTAGAGCTTGGTGGAGGAGGTGATGGCATTCCACACGGAATGGATCAGCTTTTTTTGCCCTTGACGCAGGGCTTTGTGTGGGAATTCTACGGTGGTATCGGGGTTTTGCCAAAGAGGGATCAATGCGAACATCTCTCTTGTGTGCAGGGTCAAAATATCGCTCAGCCGATCTTTTTCAAAGGGAAACTCCTCTATTTGCACTCTGCCCTGTGCATAGACGGACAGACGCAGTGTGATGCGGCTGATCTTTTTCGTGTTGCAAAGAGCCAGTCCGAGGAACTGCGCGCGCAAAAGTGCCTGATCCCGACAGAGGGCGAAATCTACGTCTCGCTCTACCGAGGTTTCTTCTTCGATTATGTAATCTTCGCCGTCTTTCAGGATGCGATGGGCGACTCCTTCCAGAGAAAGCGATCCTTCGCCGTACCCCAATTTCAAGGAAAGGGGCGTGTCGGGATAACCCCAAAGTGCATTTTCACCGAGGGCTTCCTTTCGCATCGCCTCTGTGGGGCGACGGCGTGCTTCACCGTTTTTTGTAGGGGAAAGTAAGGTCAAAATGTCGTCTAAATCGATATTGAGATTCTTTTCTTTCATAACTCCTCCGTAAATAAAATCCGAGCCAAGGAGAGGGCAAAGCCCGTAGCAAGATTTTTATACAGACTGAAATTGCGATCGAAGTGTACTTTGGTTTCGAAAGGCACGATGTTGCGTTCCCGCAACAGGATTTCCCGTTGAACGCACAACAGGGCATCCTCCTCGCCGATGCTGGAAAAGCTGACGGCGTCAAAATGAGCCATTCCTCCCGTTAAAAGGAGGCTTCCCTTGGGGACGGAGCAAATCGAGGCACTGCTCGGCACCAAAAATATCTTTGCGCGATAGGGCAAAGTTTCTGGAAGGTAGCTTTTGTCCGACAGAATCAAATCATACTGAGCGCCTCTGCGGACACTCTCGACGACGATTTTTCCGCCGTAAGGATACAGAATGCGTTCCGACTTTAGTTTTTCACGCAGAATGGGGAGACTTTCCAGCAAACCGATTCTCATAAAATCCCTCTTTCTTTTTCATTCGTTTTAGTATGGACGAAAAAAGAGGGAGGCATACGCAAAAGCGTTTTTTATTGTTCCTCGAAAGCCTCTACGGTGGTTTCGATCAGTTTCCAAACGCTTTCAACACCGTGTCCGCTGAGGGAAGAAAAGGGAAATACGGGAGTGGGGAAATAACGGTTTTGTAATTCTTCCAGATTTTTTGCCTGATTGGTTTTATTCAACTTATCGAATTTCGTTGCGACAATAACGAAGGGAATTCCTACCTGCTGCAGGTAATCGATCATCGCTTCGTCGTCGCGGCTGGGACCGGTTTTCAAATCCACCAATTGCAGTACCAAAGAGATGTGCTCGGGGTTTTGAAAATAAGAGTCGGTAAGACCGGACCATTTGCGTTTTTCCTGTTCGCTTCGTTTGGCAAAGCCGTAACCGGGAAGGTCTACCAAATAGAAACGGGAGTCAATGTCGAAAAAGTTGACCGTGATGGTTTTTCCGGGGGAGGAAGAAACACGTGCCAGACTTTTACGATTCATCAGCTTGTTCAAAGCAGAGCTTTTGCCCACGTTGCTTCGGCCGGAAAAGGCGATTTGACACCGTCCGTCCCGAATCAACTGATCGCGTCTTCCTGCGCTGATGGTCAAGCGAATGTTGTTTTTGTTAATGGGCTTCATTTTGCCTCCAAAGCAATTTGCAATATTTCGTCAACGGTTTTGCAGGGAATGAATTCCATGGTTTCCAAAGCCTTGGGATCCACTTCATCCAAATCTTTTTGGTTGTCGAAGGGGATCAGCACGGTTTTGATCCCTGCGCGGAGCGCTGCGTTTGCTTTCTCACGAAGACCGCCGATGGCGAGAACTTTTCCGTGAAGGGTGATTTCACCCGTCATGGCCACGTCGCTGCGAACCTTTCTGTTACTGAGCAAGGATGCCAGACAGGTCACGAGGGTAACGCCTGCGCTGGGACCGTCCTTGGGAATGGCTCCCTCGGGGAAATGAATGTGCAGATCGCGTGTTTTATAGAATTCCGATTCGATGATGCCGAGTTGCTTTTCTCTTGCACGGATCAAAGACAGGGCTGCGGAACAGGATTCTTTCATAACGTCGCCCAAAGAACCGGTCAGTGTGATTTTGCCTGTGCCGGGGAGGGACAGCGCTTCTACCTCCAGCATCTCACCGCCTGCGAGAGTCCACGCCAAGCCGTTGACCACGCCGATGCGGGATGCTTTGGGGAGGCTTTCGGGAAGATACTTTTCTTTGCCGAGAAATTCGGACAGATTTTTCTCCGTTACGGAAACGATAGCTTTGCCGTCCAAAATCAGTTTGGCACTTTTTCTGCAGATGCGGGCAAGCTCGCGTTCCAGCTTTCGTACACCCTGTTCACGGGTGTAGGAGCGAATGATTTTGCGCAGGGCGCCTTGGCTGATGCGAAGCTGGTTCTTTTGCAAACCGTGCTCCTTTTTCTGTTTGGGAAGCAGGTGACCCGTTGCGATGGCACATTTTTCACTTTCGGTGTAGCCGTTTAAGTGAATTACTTCCATACGGTCCAAAAGGGGCGCGGGAATGGTGGAGATTTCGTTTGCCGTTGCAAGGAACATGCAAGAGGAAAGATCCACGGGAAGCTCAACGAAGTGATCGCGGAAAGCGTGGTTTTGTGCGGAGTCCAGAACCTCCAAAAGGGCAGAGGAGGGGTCTCCGTGGGAATCACGGGTGAGCTTATCAATTTCGTCCAAACAAATCAGGGGGTTCATGGAGCCTGCCTGAATCAAAGCGTTGATGATGCGTCCGGGCATAGAGCCGATATAGGTTTTTCTGTGACCGCGGATGTCTGCCTCGTCACGGACGCCGCCCAAAGAAACGCGAACGTATTTTCTTCCCAGCGCTTCCGCAATGGAGGATGCCACGCTGGTTTTACCTACACCGGGCGCACCTACCAGACAAATGATCTGTCCCTGCACCTTCCCGCGCAAAACGCTTGCTGCGAGAAATTCGATGATGCGTTCTTTGACCTTTTCCAGTCCGTCGTGATCCCGATCCAGGATCTTTCGAGCCTTTTCCGTGTCAATTTCATCTTCGGTGTATACCTTCCACGGAATTTCAAGACAGGTTTCAATGTAGCCGCGAATCAGTGCGGATTCCGAAGAACCGAAGGGCATGTGGGGAATCTTTTTTGCCTGAAGAATCAGTTTTTCCCGAATGGCATCGGGCAGATCGGCTTTCATAATGCGACCCATTACGTCGTCTTCTTCCGGGTCACCGATGGAATCGGCACCGCCCATACCAAGCTCCGACTGAATGGCGCGCAGCTGCTCTCTTAAATAGGCTTCTTTCTGCTGTTGACCCATATGGTGCTGAACCTTGTGAGCGATTTTTTGCTCGATTTTTGCAATCTGCAATTCATCACCCAAAATTTCCATCATGCGAAGGGCACGGTCCAAGGGGTCGAAAATCGCAAGGATCTCAGCCTTTTGATCAATTTTGCGCAGAATGTTTGCGGCAGTGTAATCCGCCAAAAATCCGGGGTCTTCAATGGTTTGAAGCGCTGTTGTAACCTCTGCGGACAGTTTGGGCAAAAAGGCGGAAAGCTCTTCAATGCTGTGAAGCAGACTTCTGCGATAGGCGTCTGTTTCCTTGGGGTTGTCTGCGGTGATGTCGCGACGGAAAACCTCGGAGGTGTATGCACCGGATTCCAGTCGGAAAATGTTCAGAATTTCACCGCGGGCAATTCCTTCGGTGATAATGCGGTAGCTTTTATCGGGGAGTCTGACGGACTGCTTGATCCGTGCAATGACACCTACGCGGTGCAAATCGGCAGGCTCCGGATTTTCGATGCTTGCATCCTTTTGTGCTACCAGGAAAATAAGACCGTCTGCCTTTAACGCCATTTCTACTGCGCGAACGGTGAGGGGACGTGCCACCTCAAAACTGGTGTCAATGCCGGGGAATACCACAAGGCCGCGCAAAGCAATAACGGGCAGGGCAACGCGATCGAGTTTTTCTGCGAAATAAGACATGAATACAGTAAATCCTTTCAAAATGCTAGTTGAAAAAAGGGTACAAAAACCCAATATTACTGTATTATAACATACATCTTTTGAAAAAGAAATTGCTTTTTATAATTATTTACAAAAAATTATGATGTTTTCGGAGTTTTGACGAAGGGGTCTTGCCTTGATCGGATACCCGTGCTACAATGAGGTGGATAAAATTCACCTTGAGGTTTGGCATATGAATAAAAGTTTTGAGAAATGGCTGGATGCGTTGCCGTATCCTGCCGTTATTTTGCAGAAGGAAAGCGGAAATTTGCGGTGCAACAGAATGGCGCGCCGTTTGCTTCCGCCGGCCGTTCGTCTGCGTGGGATTCTGGCGGAGCTTTTTGACGGAAATGAAGACCTTTTGCAGGAAATACGTTTGGAATCCGTCTCTTATTTGTTGGTGGGCTTTTCCGTGACGGAGGGAGAGCGTTTGTTTTGCTTTTTCGAGCATCTTTTGCCTCTGCAGGAAGCAATTTCCCGCGTTTTGGTGCAGAAAATGAGGGATTTCTTTTGGCTTCTTGCAAACAGGGAAACCGAGCCGAAGGGCAACAATACGGCGTATTTGGATCAAATCGCCGCCCGCGTTTGCGCTTTGCGTTCCCGAAGTGACGAGTATCTGAGGCTTTTGGACGTGCCAGACGGATTTTGCGAAGAATCGAAAAGCTGTTGTCTTGACGGCTTTTTCACCTATCTGCAGAGGGCACTGGATATTCAGGGGATTCACGCGTCATTTTCCGTGCCCAAGGGTGTGACGGTGGTGTCTCAGGGGACGATTTTGTCTTACTTGGTGTTGAATTTACTGTACTTTGTTCATTTGTACGAGGGGGAGCATCGGATCAAGCTTTTGGTGCTGAAAGAAAATACACACGTTCGTTTTTCCGTAAGCTTTCGGGATGAGATGTCGATTATGTCTTCATTGGAATCTCTGATTTACAGCGGAGACGGAGATGAAAACGTTTTGCGCATCTTGCCCATGCTCTGTATTTTACGTGTTTGCTTGGAAAACCAAATCCCGTGGACCTTGCAACGAAACGGAGCGTCGGCGACGCTTTCGTTTCTTTTGCCCAAAGGGGAAGAAAAGCCCGTTTTGTTCCTGTCCGACGCTGTTTCGGCCGAAACTGCAAAACTTATGGAGATGGTTAAAATATTCTTTTCCTAAAAAGATGAAATGTTCTTGCAAGCGTATCAGAAAAATGCTATGATAGACATATATAGAACCAAACAAATTTAAGGAGAACTGAATATGTCCGAAAGAAAGTTTAAACGAATCGGTGTTATGACTTCGGGAGGAGACGCTCCCGGTATGAATGCGGCAATCCGTGCGGTGGTACGTAAGGCCATCGGGAACGGTGTCAAAGTAAAAGGTATCAAGAAGGGCTATCAGGGCCTTTTAAATGAAGAAATCATAGATATGGAAAAGAAGGATGTGTCTGATACCATCCAGAAGGGCGGTACCATTTTAGGTACGGCGCGTTGTATGGAATTTACCACGGAAGAAGGCCAGAAAAAGGGTGCTGAGATTTGTAGAAAGCATGGCATCGACGGCATCATCGTTATCGGTGG
>JAZOSM010000134.1:0-2206 GCA_045657125.1 Eubacteriales bacterium | reverse complement strand
GCCGTTGCAGTGAAAAAGGGCGTAAAGAGCGCTGCTGAGGCTGCTGAAGCCATCGGTATCGGTCTGCAGGCATTCTGCATCCACGGTTCCGTTGCTGAGACCCGTAACGTTGGTCTGGGCCACGGTAACCTCGCCGCAATGCTTCTCCGCGCAGAAACCAAGTGCTTCTGCTTCCTGGCAGGTCACGAGTCCTTCGCACCTGCTGAAGGCGCAATCGGTATTGCAAAAACCGCTAACAAGGTTCGTAAAGAGCCCCTCCAGATCATCCTCAACGGTCTGGGTAAAGATGCCGCTCACATCATCTCCAGAATCAACGGCTTCACCTACGTGCAGACCGAGTTTGATTTCACCGAAAACAAGCTGAACGTGATCAAGTCCAAGGCTTACTCCGACGGCGAAAGAGCTAAGGTTCGTTGCTACGGTTCCAACGACGTTTTGGAAGGTGTTGCCATCATGCAGCACGAGTCCGTTGACGTTTCCATCACCGGTAACTCCACCAACCCCACCAGATTCCAGCACCCCGTTGCAGGTACCTACAAGAAGTGGGCGATTGAAAACGGCAAGAAGTACTTCTCCGTTGCTTCCGGTGGCGGTACGGGCAGAACGCTGCATCCCGATAACATGGCTGCAGGCCCCGCTTCCTACGGTATGACCGATACCATGGGTCGTATGCACGGCGACGCTCAGTTCGCAGGCTCCTCCTCCGTTCCCGCTCACGTGGAAATGATGGGTCTCATCGGCGCAGGTAACAACCCCATGGTTGGTATGACCGTAGCCGTAGCCGTAGAAATCTCCATGGCTCTCAATAAGTAAGATATTACTTGATATACAAAAAGGAACACTCTCACGAGTGTTCCTTTTTTTGCAGGTTATAGGCATAAATGCTCTTATTTTGCAACGGTGTCCCAGGGGTGTTCCAGAGAATAATTGGCGCTTTCTTTTATGACGTGCTTCAGCTCCTCGGTGAGCACCAGATCACCGTCCGCCTGATAGCGCTTTTGACGGGATTTTGCGGGAATCATATCCAATTTCACCTCGTCAATGGGCTCTCCCGTGAACTGAGCGTAGAAGCAGTACGCGGTCAGAACGCGACCAAAGTCGGAAAGGTGCGTATAATCGCGGTAAAGAGCGGTCTGAGCTACCCCCAAAACCTGCTGAGCATAGTATACGCCCGAGGCGGTACTGATGGTATGCACGTAGGTGGGGTCCGTCAGAATATGCGTCTTCGCCACCCGGCAGATCTTCTCATACTGAACGACGGGATCAAAGTTATAATACTGTTCCAGCCTTTCGCGGTAGCCGGCGGGAGGCCGGACCGGCCAATCCTCTCCCCAGATGGCGGGATCATTCGGATTGGCGCAGCGCATGTGGAAACCGAAAACGTGCTCTGTGGGCACGTGCTCGTTCACGTAAGCCTCGATTTCTCTGCGCAAATCAAGCTGCAAATCCGACGATTCAATCCCTCCGCCGGGATGGAGCAGAATCACATCCCATTGCTCATCCTCCAGCGCATATTGCATGGTGGTATCCGCCACGGTGGTGTAAGAAGTGCTGCCGGTTTTGCGATAATCGTAAACCGCCGCATTCTGATTCATAAAGGCAACGTGCTGGGAAAAGCTGCAACCGCTGTAATACAAAAAAGCAAGTGTGTATTTTTTGCCGCCAAAGCCCTGCGCGTTAAACACTCTGCCCAACTGGAAAAACACGTCGTTGGAAGCGCTGTTTCCGAGAATAAGGATTCTGGTAACGCTCTGTTCATAGGGGCTTTGGGGGATCATTTCCGTTTCTTCCGCAGACATATCCGCCGTGGTTTCCGCTTCTGTTTCCATCTCGTTTTCCGTTTCTGTTTCCACCAAGGCTTCGGTTTCTGCCGCTTCACTCTCTATCATTTTCAAGCTTCCCTGCCCACAGGAGCAAATCAAGGGGAGCAGTGTAAAAACGGTCAGAATTAAGGCTAACATTCGTTTCATGTTTGATACCCTCCATTGAGATTTTAACGCCATTGAGCGGAAGCAAGTCACCGCAGCTACTGAAACACTCCGCAAACAAGGACAAAGAAATGGCGTTTTTCATCCTCTCTCAATCCCGTTTCAAAATCGTTTTTATGCACAATTGATTCTATCACTCAAAAACAGATTTGTCAATCTTGCACAGTTTCCGCGGGCGTTGGCAATTAAAAGGATCAAAAAGGCAGAAAACCGTTGCT
>JAZOSM010000133.1:0-2199 GCA_045657125.1 Eubacteriales bacterium | reverse complement strand
AAATTCACCTTCAGTCACGTTCCCGTTACGGTGCTTCAGGCAAAGAACGGTTATTACGTTACCAGAAGCTATTATCTCTATGATGAGAAAATGAACGTACTGGCGAGCAAGATCAACGATGCCATGGGCACGCCGATCAGCTTTGAATATGCGTTCAATAAAAAGGGAAACTATACCTTCCGAGAGGTTCTGACCCTGAAGAAGGGAACTACTCTTGTCGAGGAACTTTATAACGATTTTGAGATCTCGGTACATCCCGTAGTAGAAAGCCTCGTCGTGACCACGCCTCCCACCAAAACTGCGTATAGTGTAGACGATGCCTTCGATCCTACCGGAATGAAGGTCACTGCTTATTTCAGCGACGGTTCTTCCAAGGACGTAACCAATCAGTTGCAATACTACAAATATTTTTCTTCACCCACCGACCATATTGAGATTTCTTATACCCAGACGTCTCCTTTTGAGTGTACGGTAAGAACCAAGGTTCCCGTTACGGTGGATTACGCGCTGAATCGTGTCAAATTCAGAGTTACGGTTCCCTTGGCGGGCAACTCTCCCGATTTTAACGTGAGAGACGTGGAAACCTCCAAATATTACCCCGCAAAATACGGTCCCGAAGGAACGGGTATTTTCTGGTATGATTCCGAGGGCACTCCTTTGGATGAGGACCATGTCTTTGAGGCAGGAAAAACCTATCAGGCAGAGGTCAAATTGGAAGCACAGATTTCCGACCACGCCTATTATTTCAAAACGCCCCTCGAGGCAGTATACTTAAACGGCAAGGATGTAAAGGATTCCTCCAACGTTCAGATCTTTTCCAACGCAAAAACATTCTACGCATATATCGACTTTGTTTGTCAAAGCAGCGAAAATGAAAAGGAAATCACCAAGGTAGACGTTGCAGGATTGACCTTGCCCGAGCCCGGTGCAAAGCCGGACTATTCCGCAACGGTGATCCATCCAAAATCCTACAAGCTCTCCCAGTACGGTATCAACAAGAGTGGTGTGATCTGGACCGATGCGGAGACGAGCGAGGTGCTTGGGGAAAACGATACCTTCCAAGAAGGAAAATTCTATACGCTGGAAATCAAACTAGAGGGTTACAGCGCCGCCTATACCTTTAAAAACACCTTGAAGGCTACCATTAACGGTGAATACGTTGATCTTGAGAACCTTTACGTCAATTCAAGAAACACCTACCTTTTCGCAACCTATTTCTGCGGTGATGAATCCGTTTTGACTGCAGGTGGTTACGGCGGTGATTACGCTATCAGCCCCCTTGCGGATATGGACGGCGATGAGTTGATTACCATTGAGGATGCCATCTATCTTTTGTTCTACGTTAATTTCCCCGAGGCTTACCCCGTTTGCAATTCTGCGGACATTGACGGAAGCGGAACGAAGACCATTGACGATGCGATTTATCTCTTGTTCCACATCAACTTCCCTGCAACTTATCCCATTAATCAACCGGTAAAGGGATAACTTCGCAAGAACCCGGCGGGCATCAAAAAATTGTTTCCGTTGCAAGTTTTTGCACCAAAAAGAACGACCCATTTCATCAAATGAGTCGTTCTTTTTTGGTGTCTTCAGACGTGGAAATAAACCCCCGGTTCTACCGGGGGAAGAAAACGAGCGGAGCAAAAAAAGAAAGGGCGAGCTAAAAGCAAGCCCCAAAATTAAACCTCCAAGTATAATGGTAGTGGTTTGGCGACCGCATTACCTGAATACAAGGAGGAATAATTATGAAAGAAAATAAAGAAATAAGAAGTAGTGCGCATTCAAAATACCGTTGTCAGTATCACATAGTATTTGCTCCAAAGTATAGAAGACAAGCGATATATGGAAAGATCAAAAAGGATGTAGGGGAAATACTGCGGAAGTTATGTATGCAAAAAGAAGTAGAAATAATCGAGGGAGAGATGTGCGTAGCCGGTATTATGTGGTGATGGATTAGCGAATGATATTCTGTTTTGTAAAGGAGGCTTTTGCCTGATTTACGGAACGGAGCTGGGTTTTGCTCAGGTCGTGGACCTCTTTTAAACCTGCAAGATCAGCGGGCAGTTCGCTGAGAATCTGCTTGCGGGTTTTAGCCTTTTTAAACAGACGGCGGAAAAAGTTAACGGGGTTTTGTTTGTAATCCTTTGCAATGTCGGGGTTTGCCTTCAGGTAGGCGGCAAACTGCGTGGTGTAGTTGTC
>JAZOSM010000132.1:0-2062 GCA_045657125.1 Eubacteriales bacterium | reverse complement strand
CAAGCCAATCCGCACTCTGTGGACAGATGTGGAAATGCCCGTTCTAACAGTCTTAATGTGAGGGGTCGGGGCCGGCAATGTGCCCCATTTGGGGCATTTATTGGGAATGCCGCCAATCATTGCAAATTAACCGAAATATCTTTCAAGAAGACCTGCGAATGCACGACCGTGTCTTGCTTCGTCGCGAGCCATCTCGTGAACGGTATCGTGGATAGCGTCGAGGTTAAGCTGCTTTGCCATCTTAGCAAGCTCGAACTTACCGGAGGTTGCGCCATTCTCTGCCTCTACGCGAACGCGGAGGTTTTCTTCGGTAGAGGTGGAAACACATTCACCGAGAAGCTCTGCGAACTTTGCTGCGTGCTCTGCCTCCTCAAATGCTGCCTTTTCCCAGTAAAGACCGATCTCGGGGTAACCTTCTCTATGAGCAACTCTTGCCATAGCGAGATACATACCAACCTCCATGCACTCACCGTTAAAGTTAGCGCGCAGACCTTCCTTGATCTCTTCCGGAGCATCGCTTGCAACGCCAACGATATGCTCTGCCGCCCAAGACATCTCGGTCTCAACTACTTCTTCAAACTTTTCGCCCGGCTGCTTGCAAAGAGGGCACTTATCAGGTCTTTCCTCGGATATAACGATCTCACCGCAAACTGTACATCTCCACTTTTTCATACTAAAATTCTCCTTTTTATATGTTATTATTTTTTGTTTATAATATCGGATATATCGGCAGCGCTGACATTTTTATCGTGCAACATTCTGACCGTTATAAGTCCGAGATTTTCAATTAGTTTTTTATTTATAACGCCAAACGCGATATGCATCTTGCAGTCCGTCTTGCAGGGATTCTTGGAGCAATCGTGATCACATTCAAGACACTTTGAGATGCGGATCTTGCCGTCTATCGTTTCCACGATGTCGAGAATTCGTATATCCTCGCCGCTTCTTGCCAGCTCGTAGCCGCCGAAAGCTCCCTTATATGATCTGACAAACCCCGCCGCCGAAAGCTTGCGAAGAACTTTTAGTGCTATCGTTGGGGTTATACAGGCGGCATCTGCGATAGTCGCCGCGCCCGTCTTTTCTCCGATACTGTCAAGTATCAGACATATCCTTATGGCGTAGTCGGCTTCCTGTGTTATTCTCATGATTGCCGCCTCCGTTTTTAATGTTGACCTGTTCGGTACACATTGATTATAGCACACCAAAACGGCCTTGTCAATACCTTTTTCAAAAATTTTTTCGGAAAATCTCTACTTTTTTGGTACACTTTGAAAAATCCCTTATGGAACAAGGTGTTTTTTGATTAAATTTTTTTGAAAAAATTTAACTTCCCACCTCAAAAGAGCCGTTTTTAACCAATTCGCGCTGTTTTGCATATATTGGTGCAAGAAAAAATTTCGGGAGGCGTTTTATGAACTATACAGAAGTGGAAAAGCTTTACAAGCTGTTTTCGGCGTGTCTTGAAGTGGAGTACACCACGGTAGAGGACGGCGCCAGCTTTGCTATGTTCGGCGAGAGGGGAAGTGACGGAAAAGACAATCTTTACATATTTTTTGAAAAAAGCAACGGAGCGGAGGACTGGATAAACAATCTTGATTTTTCCGTCCGCGCGGGCAATTCGGCAAACAAAAGCGGTGACGGATACGCGCCTGCGGCAGCGTACAAGGATATGAGCGACATATGGTACTGCCACGGCGGATTTTTGCGGGTGTGGAAAAGCATCATTCCTTATATTGAGGACGTTGTTGCGAACAAAAAATTCAGCTCCGCGACGCTCGTGGGATACAGTCACGGCGCGGCATTGGCTCTGTTGTGTCACGAGTATATATGGTTTAACCGTCCCGATATGCGTGGACAAATTTTCGGATACGGCTTCGGTTGTCCGCGCGTTATATACGGAAATGTGGGAAGAATACGGGAAAGATGGAAAAATTTTTGCGTCGTGCGAAACCTTGATGATATCGTAACACATTTGCCACCGCGTATTCTGGGGTACAGACACGTTGGAACGCTTGTAAGTATCGGCAAATCGGGCAGATACTCGTCCATCGACGCACATAGA
>JAZOSM010000131.1:0-9379 GCA_045657125.1 Eubacteriales bacterium | reverse complement strand
GGTTTCGCTACATTCCTTAAGAGCAATTTCAAATTTTGAAAGCATATCCGCTTTACTCTGCCCATAATTGGCTTCACGAATATTTGCATAAACGCTGCTTGAGCTTTTACGGATTTGAAAAAGAGTGTTAGATGGTGCTTTAATATTTTGACAAAGCAATTCTATTTCTGTTGCAAGCTGCTCAGAATATATCAGCAAATAATTTTTCGACATATAACCACTCCTTTCAAGAGAATTATACTACTTTTCCAGAAACAAATCAAGGCGAAGCCTTGTATATCATCCGCAACTTGTTACGGTATATCATCAAAGCGAAAAGCTTTGTATCTCATCAAGCCGCAGGAGTATGCACCTTCGGTGATGATATACGCCTACGGCGATGATATACACGACTGTGTCGTGATGATATGCCAAGCCTGCGGCTTGGATAAAAAAAGAAGTAACTTTTGGTAGACAAAAGTTACTTCTTTTTTGGTGGAGGCAAAGGGACTCGAACCCCTGACCCTTCGCACGTCAAGCGAATGCTCTACCAGCTGGGCTATACCTCCATATTCAGTTGCGGGACTCATTCTAGCATAAAACAGATCAAAAGTCAACCTGCTTTTCAAAAATTCTGCAAGAAAGAAAAAACGAAAATGTCTTGCATATTTTCGTTATGTTTTGTAAAATGGTAAAAGGTAATTTTAAAGGAGATTTTCGTTATGAAAGTATTTTTTGTTCGACACGGTCAGTCCCTTGCAAATTTGCAGAAAATCTATGCCGGTCAATCGGACGTGCCTCTTACTGAAAAGGGTAGAGAAGAAGCGGCTGCCATAGCACCGATTTTGGCATCTATTTCCTTTGATCGGGTTTACTCCAGCGATCTTTCACGGGCAATTGAAACGCAGCAGATCGCCCTTCCCGGGGTGGAAGCGGATGCTACGACGCCTTTGATTCGCGAGTATGACGTAGGAAATCTCGTTGGCAAGCCTCTCGGAACTGCCGTTACGCTTACCCCTGAAGGCAGCAGAGATTACACTGCGTTTCAAGGTGAAACAAGTGAGCAGGTTCAGGCGCGTTTGAAACAGTTTTTGGAAACCTATTTGGAAAACGATTCTTGCGAAACTGCCGCTGTATTTGCTCATAACGGTATTATGATTGCAATGATGAATTTGGTTTTGGGCGCAAAATTGCAGTCCAAAGCGATCCAATCAAAAAACTGTGCCATTCACGTTTTTGAATACAAGGACGGCAGATGGAGTCTTTTGTGTTGGAATTACGGCGTTAATTTTTAATCGGGTTTAAATAAAAAAGATGTGTAGAGCTTCTACGCATCTTTTTTTGTGAATTTCTTTACGCTTTTATGGAATTGGTGTTCGTTTTTTCGGTGACGATCCTTACGTTGCCAAAGGAGTTTGCTCCTTTTTTGATTTCAAAGTCTGATTGGAAGTCTTGAGAATTTTGATCAAATTCGGGCATCTCGGGAGCTTTTCCGTCGGGCATCTCGGGTGGTGTTGCGCCGCCTTGAGGAGGAGTGCTTCCGGGACGGAATTTGTCTCCCTTAAAATCGGGACTGCCTGGGCGATTTTCTTTCCTGTTCGGATCAAAATTATCGGGTGGATTTCCATTTGGCGGAGTGGGACTGTTTCTGTCATTCGGTTTGTTTTCGAATCCGCCGCCGAAGCCGCCACCGCCGCCGAAGCCGCTTTGTCCTTCCAATTGCTTATCCCCACTCCATAGGGTATAGGTATCGGGAACCAGCTCGGGGCTTGAAAGGAGGAGAATCGTGCAGTCGTTTTCAAGATTTGCTTCTAAAACCGTTTGATTGGATTTGTTTTTCAGTTTGATGGAAGAAGCCCCTGTTTGCTTTTGTTGAAAACGGAAGACAGCGTGGGTCTGATCGCTGTTTTCGATGCGGTCAAGCATATTTCCCGATGCAATGACCACACCGCCGTTGATATGAATTCCCATATCCGAGTCAAGTCCGGAATCTGCGCTGTTTGAATATGCCTGAGAGAAAACGCTTCCGCCGTTGATCACAAGCCATCCGTTGGAGTCGATTCCGTCGCCTTCGCCCGTTTCTCCCGTTACTTTGATGTTGAGCTTTCCTCCGTTGACGGTGGTTACGGAAACCTTGTCTTCATTGGTGTTGATTCCGTCGTTGCCCGAGAAAATGTTGATGTTGCCTCCGTTGATCGTCAGGTGGAGTTCGCTGTCCAGTCCCTCGTTTTCGGCGTTGATGACAAGTTCTCCCGTACCCTTCTTTTCGCCGCTTACGTTCAGAGACATTTTGGAATAAAAAGCACCGTCGTATTTGTGCAGCTTTTTTGCATCTTCTACTTGGGTTTCGTCATCGTTCAGAACAACGGAATCGGGCTTGTAGATTTTCTCTACGTATGAGCCGTTTATCGTGTTTTTGCTTCCGTCTGCCAAAATTACGTTGGCGCCTGCCTTGGAGGTGTCTACGTCCTTTTCTGCTTTTTGGGTGTCGGTGCTCGCGCATTCGTATACGTTATAAAAGATGACCGCGGGAGCGACCGTGCAGGTAATATCTACACCGTCCAGAATTAAAGTGACTACGGCATCGGGATCTTCCTTGGCATCTTTTCCGAGATCGACGGCGATCTGCCCGTGAGAAAGCTTTCCTTTTAGCCGATAGACACCGGGTGATGCAATGTGCAAAACGGTATGGGCGTCGGCTTCCTTTTTATCGTGAGCATCTTTTTCGCCGCCTTCTCCGTAGGTAAAGTCTTTTCCTGCTTCGTAATATACGATGTCGTTTGCGGTGTAAACGTCACAGAATTTGCTTTTGGCCGCTTTTGCTCCGTCCAGCGTGATAACCTCGTCACTCAGCCGTATTTCTCGCACGGCTTGACTTAGGGAGGCTGTTTTACTTTGACAGGAACAAAGAAGGAGCAAACAAACCGAAAATAAAAAAGACATTTTTATAAACTTCATAGATGTCCTCCGCAGATTATTTCTTAATTATTTTCTCATGGTAATTTGAAGGTTATGTGATATTTTTTTCAAAGAACTGTGACAAATGAAAAATCTTAAAAAATTTTTTTGAAAAGCGTGACTTTTAGAAAAAGATGTGTTATACTGACAAAAATCGACGGAGGTTGCGTTATGAATTTTTTGGAAGAAAGAATTATGAAGGATGGCACCGTAAAGGAAGGCAACGTTCTGAAAGTAGACAGCTTTTTGAACCATCAGATGGATATTTCGTTGCTGGATGAGATCGGAAAGGAATTTCATCGCCGTTTTTCTCATAAAAAAGTAACCAAGGTTCTTACAATCGAAGCCTCCGGCATTGCCATTGCATATCCTGTTGCAAAGGAATTCGGTGTGCCCATGGTCTTTGCCAAAAAGTCAAAATCGGTCAACCTTGATGGCGATATGTACGTGGCGGAGGGTATTTCCTATACCCATAAAAATCGCAATCAAATCATTGTTTCCAAAAAATACATTACCCCCGAGGACCACGTTCTGATCATTGACGACTTTCTTGCCAACGGATGTGCTTTGGAAGGCTTGATTTCCATCGTCAAAGACGCGGGTGCCACCGTTTCGGGTTTGGGAATTGCCATTGAGAAGGGATTCCAGGTCGGCGGAGCCGCCCTTCGCGAAAAGGGTTACGACCTGCAGAGTATTGCTATCGTGGATGCCATGAACGCCGCTGACGGCTCCATCACGTTTCGTCCTCAGGATTAAAATGCAAAAAGCAAGAACCGATTCGGTTCTTGCTTTTTTTGTTACGCTTTACTCCAACGCTCAGCGGCGGAAAGCGCGTAATTTTTCATCGACAGCACTACGTTGCCCTCGCTGCTTTCGCGAGGCCTTTTCGTAATGCGAGCATAGTATTCGTCTCCTGAATAGGCTTCTTCAAAAGCCTTACGGATGCGCGACCTTAGATCTGGATTTGCATCGCCGATCCGTACCAGGGCGGCAACCGCCTGCGACACAAACTGAAAATAAATATCCTGAAAATCAAGAACCTTGTAGCGTGTAGTTTGCACTTGACTTTGCTGATAAACTGCCTTGAGAGGTTCCTCGGGGTCACGGATCAGTCCGATCAGCTCGTCCGCGATCTCGCGATCACCAAGTCTGCCGAGCCAATAGATGGCGATGCACCCGCGTAGATTGTTGTGCTTTCTGCAGTCCTTGAGCATAAAAGGATCGCGCTGCTTGACCATTTCTCTCAAAAGAAGTTTGCAAGCGTCACTTCCGATGCTTGCCAAGGCAAAAGCCGCGTGCTTCTTCAGGTTTTCGTCCTCGCAATTCAGATACTGTTTGAGCTTTGGGACTGCAGTTTCTCCGATCCTCTTGGCGGACCAGATCCCTTCGCCGGGCTTTTCCGTCTGTAAGACCTCTTTTAAAAGGCTTGGCTCCGTGATCCATTTTACGTCGCGAGGAATAAGAGGGGAACCGTCCCAATTCCGCCTTCCGTCGATCCTGACACCGCGGTTATCGCTTTCCTTTAGGCACCCGCTTTGAAGCAGCTTCTCGCGGATCTGCGCGTAGGGAACTTGGCGCAGAGTTTTGTTCTGAACGACGGCAAGGGTCGCCCATTCCGCTGCGGTTTCCGCGGCTTTTTTCATATCGAGATTCATACGGACGCAGCTGGAGACGTCGCGGTCCACGCCCAGGGCGCGGCAGGGGACGAGGAGTCCTTCGATATCCTTGGGTAAAATTGTTTTGTAAGGGATCGCAATGCTCAAATTGTACGCGCCCAGATTGGCACCCACGGCCCAATCGCTCAGAAGCTCGCCGTCAAAGGCGATGTCCCAGCCGTGCTTGTCCAGATCCCCATAGGAATAGAACATAGGCTCTTTCGCTTGTCTGTCGGCAAGGAGATCCTCCAGTCGAACGGACTCTTCCGAGACGATGCGTCTGCCTTCCCGAAGTCCCAAAAACGGCATTTGACAGATCAGTGTTCCTTTTTTTGCTTCGTCGCAGTTGTAGGAGCGGGCAAATAGGATCGCTTCGGACAGGGCAATAGGATCGTTTTGGTTCACCCGTCCGAAATCAACGTTGTTGCAACGGTATTTTTCTCCGTCGTACCATAAAGATACGAGAGAATAGGGCTGCATTTGCCCGTCGCTTTCTCTTCCGAACACCGTTTTGCAACCTGCCATTTCCGCTACCGCAGCTTCCGCGGTACAGTCCAAAACGATTTTTGCACCGAATTCAAGGATTTTGCCTTCGCTCAGAACTCTGACGCCCGTTACGGTATTCTCATTCATATAAACACCGCAGACCGATGCTTCGAAAAGAAGCTCGGCACCGCTTTCTGCCAGTGCGTTTCCGTACAGAAGCTTTCGCGCTTCGGCAGGAGTGCAGGTGAACTCTTTTGCAAAATCCAAGGCTTTTTGATCAAGCTCCTCGTATCTTCCGCCGGGACAACCGAAATAGTGTCCGCTGATCCCGCCGGCCGTATGGGTTCCACCGACGCAGGTGAAAGCTTCTATTCCCAGTACCGAAAGACCGTTTTGGGCGCAAAAGAGTGCGGCAAGAGAGCCTGCTGTTCCAAGACCGCATACGATCACGTCGTAGTTTTTTTGAAATTTTGGTTTTTGTAGGGCGGTTTTCTTTATAACGCCGCCGAAAAGCTCGGAAAGGTAAATCATTTGTTCATCTCCTCTCCACAGATCAGACCCGCTTCAAAGGCAGTGATCGGATTTTCATAAGCCTTGGAGGGGAGAAAGAAGATTTCGTCCTTCTCTTGCCTTTCTTGGGAGATCTCGTAGTCGAATTCGTTTGCCGACAGAATCAGCTTTTGTGCAGGCGAAAACGCTTGGACCAACTCGAGGGTCTTTTTTGCGGCTTCCGAAAAGGTACAGGTAAGAGAAACGGGGATGTGAAGCACGTAGCGCCCCTCGGTGTCCGCTTTTGTGCACGCGATTCCGTTAAACTGCGGCTCTTCCTTGCTTTCGATCAAAACGTTAAAGCGTTTGGAGGAGCAATTCTCCGGGTGGCAACGCGTGTCGATCACCCTTTTTGCTTCATAGGTCCTGTAGCCGTCTACTCCGTGTACGGTGCAAAGAAAGGCGTTACCGTTTTTTTCAACGGATACGATTTCCGTACCGAATAGCGTAGTACACTGCTTGAAAAAGGGGTAGATAAGCGTATCGTTGCCATAAGGCGTGCTGTTTTTTTGAAACTTCTCAAACAGATCGCTCGCTTCTTTTCGACGGAGAGTCTTATCATAGCCCGCTCCGTACCGAAGAGCGCCGTAAAACTCATAGCCGGCTTGGAGTCTTCGCTCCAAAACAAGACATTTTTCCTTGAACTTTTCGGCGATTCCCGCTGCGGCAAAAGTTGCGCCGAAAACAATTACGTCGTACATCCTATCTCTCCTTGAAGTTTTCTGAATAGTAGAATATCACAAGTTTTTGTGTTTTTCTACTACTTTTTCACTTTTTTAAAAAGCGATAGGACGAAAGTTGTCCTATCGCTTTTCGCTTAAAATTCCATTTTGCCCTGCGCCGCTTCCATATCAATCTCGTTGTAGATGATACCGGGGGTCGGGATGCGGGGCTTTTTATAAATGGCAAGGCAGGGATTGTCCGCGGTGGAAACCTCGACCGCTTCAACGACGGCGTCGTTCTTCTTCAGAGCCATCATTTGGTTGCCTGCGCTGGTTCGGGTGCTCTTTTCGGCAAAAAGGGTAGTTTTCAGAATACAAGCTCTGCCTGTTTTAGTCTTCAAGAGAATTTCTTTTACCTCGTTTCCTTTAAGCAGGAACATTCCAACGGCAGGAGAAAGGGTGCTGAAAGCACCGGTGAGCTTCTTTCGGTTTCCTTTGGTTTCGTATACCGACAGAGGGAAGCTTACACCCTTGCCGTTTTCAAATACAATGGCAATTTTACCTGTCAGATCGTCAATGGGTGCGGAAAAGATTACCTTTTCGTCCGCATCCATTTCCAATTTTGCAGGAACGTAATCTCCAAGCTCAGATGCCTTTGTGGTGGAAAAGTCACCGAACTTGGCGGGATATACCTGACCTTTATCGGTGAAAAAGTACAGCGCTTGCTTGGAGGACATTTCACCGTTGAATACGATGACGTCGTCTTCCTTCAGTCTCTGCTGATCGTTCATCATAATGGACTTGATGGGGATGTTTTTCAGGTACCCGCCGCGGGTAATGACTGCGTGCGCCGTGTATTCCGCTTCTTCATCCAATTTCAGTTTTTCGCTGGGACGGCTGAATTCGTAAGCAATGCGGGTTTTTCTTTCCTGACCGTATTTCTTCTTGATGCCTTCCAACTGCTTGATAATGTAGCTATCCAATTTTCTTGCGCTGGAAAGCAATCCCTCAAGCTCGGCAATTTCTTTTTCCAATTTTTCGCGTTCGCCGATTCGGTCCAAGATATATTGACGGTTCAGATGGCGCAGCTTGATTTCCGCAATATATTCCGCCTGAGGCTCGTCAATGTCAAATCCGTTGCACAGGTTGGGAATTACATCTTTTTCGTGCTCTGTTTTTCGAATGATGGCAATTGCCTTGTCAATGTCAACCAGAATTTTTTCCAAGCCGAGCAAAAGGTGCAATTTCTTTTCCTTTTGGGTCAGTTCAAAGTAAAATTCTCGCTTGAGACATTCGCATCGGAAAGCGTGCCATTCGTTCAGAATGTCACGAACGCCCAACTGATGGGGAGATCCTGCAATCAAAACGTTGAAGTTGCAGGGGAAACGGCATTCCAAATCCGTTGCCTTGAGAAGCTTTGCCATCAATTTGTCGGGATCGCTTCCTCGTTTGAGGTCGATGGTTAATTTCAAACCGTCCAGGTCGATTTCGTCGCGAATATCGTTGATCTCGCGGAGCTTACCTTCCTTGATCATCTGTACGATTTTTTCAATAATCTGATCGACGGTGGTGTTGTAGGGAATCTGGGTAATAACGATGCGGTTTTCCTTGGGATGATTTTCCCAAACGGCGCGCACGGAAAAAGAGCCTTTTCCCGTTTCGTAAATCTGCTGAATTTCTTCTTTGTCGTACAAAAGCTCGCCACCGGTGGAAAAGTCGGGGGCTTTTAAAATTTCATACAGATCTGCATTGGGATCGCGCATCAGGGCAATGGCGGCGTCGCAAGTTTCGTTCAGATTAAAAGAACAAATGGAACTGGCAAGACCTACCGCAATACCCGTATTCGGGCAAACCAAAACGTTGGGGAACGAGGAGGGGAGAAGTACGGGTTCTTTTAGAGTGGCGTCGTAGTTGTCAATCATATCCACTGCATCTTTATCGATTCCGTCAAAAAGCTCGCCGCTGATGGGGGCAAGCTTTACTTCCGTATATCGGCTGGCAGCATAAGCCATTTTGGAATATTGCTTACCGAACGTTCCCTTGGAATCTACAAAGGGATGCAAAAGAGCCTCGTTACCGCGGGTCAGTCGAACCATCGTTTCATAAATGGCGGAGTCACCGTGAGGATTCAGTTTCATGGTTTGACCCACCACATTGGCACTTTTGGTTCGATTTCCCGTCAAAAGACCCATTTTGTACATGGTGTACAGGAGTTTTCTGTGGGAAGGTTTGAGTCCGTCGATTTCGGGAATGGCTCGGGAAATGATAGAACTCATAGCATAGGGCATATAGTTCGAACGAAGTGTTTCGGTAATGGGCTGCTCGTGAATCACAGCGGGTGTGACGGGAGCAGCTTGTTTACTGCTTTTCTTTTTTCTTTCTGCCATATTTGTTTCCTTTAAGCGGTATTTTCTACTATTTTAATCTTTTTGGATAAATTTTGCAAGAGTCCCGATGGTCTTTTCGTCACAAATCGCATCCACGTAGATGCCTTCTTGCTCATAGCGAACGTCTCCGACGCTTGCATTTTTATACAGGAACGAAAGCTTTCCGCCTTCTTCGTGGGGAAAGAGAAAGGTAATGGGCTTTTTGAACTCGGAAAGAATTTTTTCGATTTTTTCCAGAAGCAGTTCTTTGCCTGCTCCCGTTTTTGCCGAAATGCAAATGTGATCGTATTTTTTCGGAAAACTCTCTATGTTAAATCTGCTTTCGGGTAAATCGGTTTTATTTAAAAGATAGAGCGTGGGTGGAGGAGGAACGTCTCTTTTTTTGTAAAGATCCAAGAGGATGTTTTCGGTGATTTGTGCTTTTTGGTTGAATTTTGGATCCGTAGCGTCCAGAACTACAAGCACCAGGTTGCTGTAAACGACCTCATCCAAGGTAGATTTGAACGCATCCACAAGATGGTGAGGGAGACGGTTGATGAATCCTACCGTGTCCGTCAGGAGTACTTCACCGTAGTTCGGCAGGCGAAGTCTTCTTGTGGTGGGATCAAGGGTTGCGAACAATTTGTTCTCTGCTAAAATTTGGTCTTCGCACAACAGGTTTAAAAGAGACGATTTTCCTGAATTTGGTCTTCCTATAATTGCT
>JAZOSM010000130.1:0-4926 GCA_045657125.1 Eubacteriales bacterium | reverse complement strand
GCCCAGCTTCTTGGGCAGGCGGGTGGCTCTGCCGTCGAAGGAGTAGCCTGCTTCGGGGTACATCAGAATGCTGCTCTTTTTCTTTTTCACAAGGCGGAGCATCGTCAGAACCAGTCCTGCGTCGGTGACGAATTTCTGTGTGGCGATACAGCCGATGAATCGCATCAAAAGGCTTTTCCCGATGAAGGCGTCGGTGGTGGAAACGATGTAGTAGGGGTGGGGAAACAAAATTTTGGAGGCCATTTTCAAATCCAAAAAAGAGGAGTGATTCATCAGAATCAGATACGGTCCCTCCTCCTTGCGGTCGCCGCGCAGATCCTCGTAGGAAAAACGGGTTTCCATCAAAGCGGGAATAGACAGAATGCGAATAAGCAGCCTTAATGCAAACAAGGGAGGCAGGGGCTTATGATAGGGAATTTTCGGTAGGTCGGAAAGCTTTTTCCAAGAAGTTTTTTTAACGTGGATTTTCATAAAACTTCCCCCCGCTTTACAGCCATTCTTCGGGGGCGTAGGTGCGGGTCATGGCAAATTTTCCGTTGCGGTCCGTAACAGCAACGCGCAGCCAGCCACGGTCCTTTTGGAACTCGAATTTGCCTTCAGTAAGAGGTTCTTCGCCGGAAATCAGTCTCTGCGCGGAGCCGTATTCGTAATTTATGTGGATGCGCTCCAGGTTTTCGCCCTTTACGGTCAAAATTCCGTCTTCCACAAAGATTTCGTGGAGAACGGCACCGTTTGAAGCGTAGAAATCACCGTTTTCCACGGCACGGGTGATGGTGCGGTATTCAAGCTCGTCCGCGTCGATCATTACGAAGCCGCCGCAAGCGTCACTGCGCTTATCGGGATAGGGATATTTGTTGTGGTTGTCGTCGGATGCAATGGGAAAAAGACCCTTGCCCGCGCGGCAAAGATGCTCGTAAAGACCGGGGCTGTATTCGTCGTAGCCGATTACGTTGCAGGAGTGGTTATAAACTTCGATGGCGCAGAGGTTCTCGTACTGAAGCAGACGTTCTGCGTTTTCAAAACTCCAAATGGGGTGATTGTAGGTGACGAAAAAGCCAAGGGCGCGGGCACGGCGAATGGCGTCGTTGACCATACCGATGGAATAAGCGCGCTCATAATCGGGCAGGGTTTCGTCGAAGGTGATGCGGGCGCGGTTTTCTTCCTCGTGGTTGGTGATGTGCTTGGTTCTGTGGTAGAGGGGCGTTTTTACGTTATCCTCCTCCAGCGCGATGAAGTTCATATGAACGCAGGGGTTCTTTCCGGGACGGTCCGGATTTTTGTTTCGAACGGAGAACTCCATGCCGTACAAGGGGAGAAAGTCTTCGTCGCGGAGCTCGGGATGGGGGATGAGAATATCGTGGTCGGTGAAGGCAACCACGGAATAGCCAAGAGACTTATAAAGCGCCTTGACCTCCTCGGGAGACAATTTTCCGTCGGACAGATTGGTATGACAATGGAGATTTGCTTTGTAAAAATTTTGTTTTTTGCCAAGCAGGTATGTTTTCATAACAGGAAAACTCCTTTCACAAACTGATGTTATTGTACCTTGGACTGCGTGGGACTGTCAAGGGAATTTGCGATATTTCCTTTTGGGAAAGCAGATGCCTCTATTGACTTTTTTACGGAGAAAGGGTAAACTTGACAGAGAATAAAATACAGGAAGAATGATATGAATTACATCGTATTGGATCTGGAATGGAACCAGCCACGCTACTACGGCGAAACCGTAGAGAATCCCGTGCATCTGACGGGAGAGATCGTGCAGATCGGCGCGGTGAAGTTGAACAGCCGATTCAAAATCAAAAAAGAACTGGATCTTTTGATCCGTCCCCAGTATTATCGCAGAATGCACAGAAAGGTTTCCAATATCACGGGTCTTCGCAACGAGGACGTGAAAAAGGGAATGACCTTTCAGGAGGCGTTTCGCAAACTGAGCAAATTCTGCGGCAAGGATTTCGTTTTTCTGACGTGGGGGCCTGACGACGTTCCCATGCTGCGGGACAATTTGCGCTTGTTTGCCTTGGATGAGGATTGGATTCCCGATTCCTATGATTTGCAGGTGTTTTACGCCAAGCAGATCGAGGGGGTTATGCGGCAATACGCTTTGGAGGATGCCATTTCCAAACTGGGCGAAAAGCCTTTTCAGGCACACGATGCTCTTTGCGATGCCCGTTCTACCGCTTTGATCTGCCGCCATTTGGATATGGCAAAGGGAATGGAGGAATATCCGTTTTTGGTGGGAGATATTGTGGCGCGCCCCTTGGAGACCCACGAAATCGGTATCAATTTCCCCCATCGCGGTGCGGCGCTGAAGGAACTTTCCACTACGCCCATCCCCTGCGTTTCCTGCGACGGGTATCTTTATCCCGAATATCCCATTCCTCAGAATACCCACAAGTATTTGTGTAAGGTAAAATGTGATTGCGGCGAGGATTTTCTCGTTCGTTTCAAGCTTTACCGTTCCGTGGGGGATACGGTGCGGGTGACCCGCGAGATCTTCCGTATGGATGCGGCGCTGAAAAAATTCTACGCCGATAAATGGGAACGGCACGAAAAACAAAAGGCGGCTGAAAAAGCAAAGCTTCGCCGCAGAAAGCTCCGTGCCCGTGCCGAGCGCACGGCGACTGCCACGGAAGAATAAGGAGATGTTATGAAGTTCGGAACGTATACTTTTCCCTGCGACGATCTTCCTATGGAGGAGCGCCTGACCCGTATTCGCGACGTAGGGTATGATTTTGTTGCCCTGAACTATTTTCCCGAAATTGCCGATCACGTGCGGCACTGTGAGAAGATCGGGCTTGAGATCGAAAACATCCATTTAAAATGCAACGGAACCAGCAAACTTTGGCTGGATGATGACAGCGGTGAAGCCATCGTTGACTTTTACTGTGAGCAGATTCGCCTTTGCTCCGAATTGGGACTGAAGACGGGTATTGCCCACACCACCTGGGGAAAGCAGCTTGTGCCCCCCAATCCCAAAGGCTTGGCTCGTTATGAGCGCATTGTGGAATGTGCGGAGAAGTACGACTTTGTTTTGGCGGTGGAGAACACCAAAAGCCGCGAGCATTTGATGGCGATTATGGACCATTTTGATTCGCCCTGCGTGAAGTTTTGCTGGGACGTGGGACATCAGATCGGTTACGATCCCGACGGACCCTTTATTGAAAAATACGGAGAGAGACTTTGCGCTTTGCACATTCACGATACCAAGGCAAATTCCGATTTACACATTGCTCCCCTTGACGGCGCAGGCGACTGGAAAAAGGTAGCGCAGGCACTGGCATCTACCGCCTACGGTAGAGAAAAGCTTACTGCCGAGCCGGGGGGACGGATCCATTCGCTGAAGGAGGGCTTGACCGCAGAGGAAATCCGCGCGCGGTATCTGACCCTTGCGGAGGTAGACAACGAGAAGATTCTGCGTTTCTACGACGGATACTATACCTGCTTTGAGGATATGACCTTCGATGAAATTGCTGCTTATTATTTAAAGAGAATGCACGATCTTGCAGAAATGATCGAGGCAGAGGTGAAAGCATGAAAACGGACAGGGAGATGATTCCGCAGCCTCTTTTTACGGGAGTTTGGGGAAAAAATCATATTCAGGGTATTTGCGTAGACCGGGAAAAGGGCTTTATTTATTATTCCTATACCACTATTTTGGTGAAGGCTCGTTTGGACGGAACGGTGGTTGGCTCGGTGACGGGTCTTTTGGGGCATCTTGGCTGTATTGCTTTGGGTCCCGACGGATGCGTTTACGGTTCCTTGGAATATAAAAAGGATGCCATCGGACAGGGAATTTTGGCTAGACTCGGTACCGAGGCTGCCTTGGAGGAAGGTTTTTACGTGGTTCGCTTCGACGTGGACCGCATTGACCGACCGGAAATTTCCGCCGACGGAAACGATCTGATGACCGCCGTGTATATTCGCGAAGCGGTAGAGGATTACAACGGCTTTGGCAAAAATTTCGCAGGGGAAACCGTTCCCCATAAATTTGGCTGCAGCGGAATTGACGGAACCACCTTTGCACCCCTGCCCGGAAAAACCTGTGCGGACGGAATGTACCTTTACGTAGCGTACGGCGTGTACAGTGATCTTGACCGCCGCGACAACGATTATCAGGTGCTTCTTTGCTACGATACTGCCCAATGGGACAAGATCGCCCGCCCTTTGAAGCAGGACGAGATGCACAAGGCAGGCTTTGAAAAGCCCTTGCACAAGTTTTTCGTCTTTACGGGAAATACCAATTACGGTGTGCAGAATTTGGAATACGACCGCGCTACGGGTGCGCTTTATATGGCGGTTTACGTGGGAAAGAAAGCCGAGTATCCCAATTTTCCGATGTTTGCGGTGGATCTTACCGTGCCTGCAAAACGGCAAGAGCTTTGCGGTGTTGGTGAGGAAGGGGAGGTGCTGACCCTGCGCCGTGACGGGGACTTGGATGAGGCAAGCGGCGTTCGCGGCTACAAATTCAAGTTTGGTGCTACGGGTATGTATTCCTTCGGTGACGGAGATTGGCTGTTCTCCGATAATCGCAAATGCACGGATTTTCATCAGTGCGCCTATATTTTCAAGTATAAGTACGTGGGCGGCAAGGATTTGTTCCTGCTGGACGTGTAAGACTCTTACTTTCTTTTGGAAAAGCGGAAACCAAGTAAAAGGGATGTTATCCCTTTTACGAAGGTTTTCGACCGCCGATACCCGACTGTGCCGAGCCGAAGGGCGACGGCAAAGTCCCGGTATCAAGGAGTCTTTCACCGCAAAAACTTATTAAAAGGGAAGGCGGGCGAACGCAGTTCGCCCCTACACGGCGGGAGCAAGCCCCGCCCTACAATGTGCCCGGGATTTTGAATGAACAAAGCTTGATTTTGCGGGTTTGTCCGGAAAAGGGGCGAATATTCTTTCCTTTTCCCATCAGGAAGTTTTTTG
>JAZOSM010000129.1:0-8993 GCA_045657125.1 Eubacteriales bacterium | reverse complement strand
GATGACAGTAATATCAGCCACGAAAAAGACGGCGCACTTAACGAAAACTATTGCGGATGGTGCTACGCCGACGGCGAATACACTCTTGACTTTTTTGAGAAATACAAAGAACTCGGCGGCAAAGAAAAATTTGAGGAATTTAAGATGCAACTTGTTCACGAATTTAACACCCTGCTTCATATTGAAGGGTTGCCAAAGGTTGAAAACCTTAATGTTTTGCCGGGCAGCTTTGTCAATTTGGAGTACCGCTTGCCTAATGGAGAAACGGTAAAATTCCTTGATGATAAAGCCACCTATCTAGGCAGTCAATTGGAGTGTGAATTTGGCGGAACCCGTTGCTTCGGTATCGTTGCCAATATGGATTTCTTGCTTGTCTGTACCTACGAAGAAAACGGCGAAAATCCGGAACTCGTTATTTATAAGAAAAGATAAATTTCAGTAGTGACAGCGGGGTTCGTTAAAGAATCCAAGCAATTAGATCTGAAAATTAACTCCCCTTGGAGCAATCCAAGGAGAGTTTTTCTTTTAAAGACCTTTTTATCGTACATCAGGCGTGGTATACTGTAATCAAAGGATGATATAAAAAATCCAAACAATTTTTTGATGCTATAAAGGAGAGATGATTATGAAAACAATTACAGTTAAAGGTATAGGAAATGTATCGGTAAAACCCGATTTTGTGGTTTTATCTATGTCTCTTGAAACAAGGAACCGTGACTATGAAACCGCTATGCGTGAGGCAGCAGACAGAATTGAACACATTAATACAAGTTTATCTACTCTTGGCTTTGAAAAAGAATCGGTAAAAACGACCGATTTCAACGTGAGAACCGATTACGAAAGTAAAAAAGACAGCGCGGGAAATTATTACCGAGTATTTAAAGGTTATGTTGTAAGCCACCGATTGAAAGTATCTTTTGATTTTGATACAAAGTTATTATCTAAGGCTCTTGGAACAATCGCCGGTTGCGTAGCCGAACCTGAATTATCAATCAGTTTTACGGTAAAAGAACCTTCTGCCGTAAACGAAGCACTCCTTAAAAGCGCGGCAGAAAATGCGAAAAAGAAAGCCGAAATTTTGTGCGTGGCATCAGGCACAAAACTCGGTGAGCTTGTAAATATAGATTATAACTGGGGCGAGTTAAACATCTATTCCGGAACCAGTTACGATGTGGGAATGGATTGTATGAAAATGTGCTCAGAAACACCGTATAGTCTTGACATCGAACCCGATGACATTGATGCCACTGACACGGTAACTTTTGTATGGCAGATTGCATAAACATAGCGGATGAGTATAACCTCATCCGCTATTATTTGTATATAGAATATATAGAAAAATTTGTAATCGGTTTGTGTTTTGATTACAGTGCTTCAATGAATTCTTTCAGTTTGTTAGCAAGGACGGCGTGTCCGGCATCGTTAAAGTGGAGACCGTCCGTGGTGTATTTTTCAAATTGCTCGGGATCGTGGGGATCAATTCCCAAATCGTTGTAAAGATCCAAAACCTTCACGTCAAACTCTTTTGCAGTTTCAAGGATTGCATCGGCATAGGCGCGGAGCTCTTTGCCTGCCACTTTTTTTGCCGCGTGGGTGGAGGGGAAGCGGTCATCGATCTCATGGCGCAAGAAACAGCGCGCAGGAGCTAAAAAGATAATGGGCTTATCGCCGTAGGTTTCGCGCAGGAAACTCATAAGGAAGTAAACACCGCCGCAGAAGGTGGAGGGGTTCGTATCTCCGATTTCGCCAAAGGGGGCGTCACCGTGAATATAGTCGTTGACACCGCCGTAAACGATGACCATATCTGCAGTTTTATCCATATCGTATGCTCTGCCGCAAAAGCAAAGATCGTATCTGGGCTTTGCACTGGGGAAAATCTGGTGCGCCAGGCGGCTTCCGCTGATGCTGTAGCTGTTTACCTGAGAAAGCTCCAAAAGCTTTGCCAAGGCTTTGTCGTAGCGATTGTTCTTGTCAGATACGCCTACGCCTTCGGTGATGCTGTCACCCAAAAAATTTACTTTAAAACCTTTAACGTTCATTGAAAATCCTCCGTTAAAAAATAAAATCAGTGATCAAGGCGGAAAGGGATGCCGCCAATGCAACCAAAATCAAGGGTTTGTCAAAAAATGCAACGACAATGGCAACCACCGTTCCGACGATGGCAGAGGGAACAGAGCCTGTGGAATGAATGATGGAAGGGAAGGTCATTGCGCTTAAAACTGCGTAGGGCAGGTAATAGAGAAGACTTTTGACAAATTTTGATTTAATTTGCGTTCTGAACAGGGTAAAGGGGATCATTCGGACCAGATACGTAACCCCTGCCATTACGGCAATATACAGTACGATACTCATAGTTCCTCCTCATCGGAAACGGGAAAGAGTGCGGCACAAATAACGGATGCCAAAACAGCGCTTACGATAATGGCAAAACCACCGCTGATGAAAGCAAAGCAATATTTGATAATAATGCTGATTGCCGCCGCAAGAACCACCGTCAGAAAAATCGGCTTGCTTTTTCTTGCAGGCGGGGTGAAAATGGCAATAAACATTCCGTACAGAAGAATTCCCATGGCATCGGTGATTGCACGGGGGAGAAGATGACTTGCCAAAGCGCCCATCAACGTGCCGCCTGTCCAACCGAGAAAGGGCAGAGTGATCAGTCCCGCCATATAAGCAGGAGAAATCTTTCCTTTTTGGGAGATCGCGACGGCAAAAACTTCATCGGTGATACCGAAAGAAAGAAGCATTCGTTTGCCGGTAGAGAAACGATGGTCCAATTTCTGCGTTAGGGAAAATCCCATCAAAGAATATCTTAAATTGATGATCAGCTGTGTGATGGCAATTTCCGCCAAACCACCGCAAGCGGCGATGATTTCCACTCCTGCTACCTGACCTGCGGAAGTAAGGCAAGTGGCAGAGATAAGCAAGGCGTGCAAAACGGGAATACCAAGCTTTACCGCAAGAATGCCAAAGCCAAAGGAAACCGAAAGATACCCAATCCCAATGGGGGCGCCGTCTAAAAGTCCTTTGGTGAATTTTTTGTGCATAATAAACCTCTTTTGAAAAATCTCCCAAAAGTATAGCACGGTTTAATGGGAAAAACAATAGATTTCCAATGATTTCTAAGGTTAAAAACAAAATGCCGACAGTTGCTTGTCGGCATTTTTAAATAGAAGGTGCAGAAGAAAAACACCGACAAAATCAAAGCACTGCCACCGTACATCATGTCGCACTCGATTTATGCTGCGTTTTATTCAAAAATTCAAGTTGATTCGGAAAATATACAGGAAGTGGACCGTTTGCTGACGATTTTTGTGAATAATCGCGTGCTATTTTTGCGTCCTGACGTCTTTTTCAGAACTCAAAAAAAAAACAAGGTTTGAATTGACGGACCGATTTTGCTGTGATATACTGAAATCGATGTGGATTGGAAGTTTTATGTAAGAAACGGAGATGAAGGAATTTTGCAATCCACAAAAAAGAAGGAGTGACCATAATGACGAAAAGAATTGTACAATTGACAGCCTTGGTTTTGGTTTTTGTAACCCTGTTTTCCTTGTGTTCTTGCGGCAAGAAAGAATTTGACAGCAAGGGCGAGAAAACCGCAGACGGCACCACAGTTTGGTATCTTGGCGGAAACAACCTTATGATCAGTGACGTTGACGTCAAAGAACTGTTTGCTGAATATAAGGACACCGTTTCTCCCAAAACCATATATAACTCCATTACCTTGACGGAGGATATGCTCCAGGGTGTGTATATGCTGAACAACAAGGAAAAGGATGTTAAAACCTTAAGAAAAGAAATGCCTTATGAAAAGGTTACCTTCGGTGCGGACACTTATGAAATGATCAAATTCCCCGTATCCGTTCATTTGGGTGCAAAGTTTATCAGCAATATCGAGACGAAATATCATTACAGTGAATATGAAAATATTACGGATAAAGCTGTAGCAGTTTTGGAAATGGCAACAAAAGACGATCTTGGCTTTGTTGTCTGTACGTACGAAATCAATGGTAATACCATTACCTTCAAGAGCATCGAACAAACCAGCAAAGAGGGCGAACCCTTTGCATACGAATTCGACGGTCCTGAATTCACCTATAATCTCGAATTGGCAGGTCCGAATCTGACTTTGAGCAGTGGTGAATATTCTACTACGTTGGTTTCATACGCTTTTTCCGAAAATAACGACAGCGGTCTTTATATGACAGGCTACTCCTTGCCCGATTCTCCCTTAGCAGGAAACGTGGACTATTTCTGCAGTTCCGAAAGCTTCAATTACGCTGTAAAAAGAGGCGGTGATTACGTAGATCTGTCCGCTTACAAAATTGATAGCCAGGGACGCTTTACCGCGTGCTTCGAGGAACGCGATATGGTCTCCAAAGAAAAAGATCGCTTTGTACAGCAGTATGCTTGTATCATTCAAAGCTCTGTAGGATTTTTCAATGATTTCAGCATCATTCTTCTTGACGGTGAAAAAACGTACTATTACACCGATGATATTACGGATCGTGAGGCGCGTGCCTTGGAAGAACAGGGTGCTGACGTAGCTGCCCTTTCCGAAGATGAGATTAAGGAAATTGCAGAGAAAAAATCCGACTTGTTTGACGACCTCCAGCGTGAGTTTGAGGAGCAGGGAATCAAAGCCGTCATTAACCGCAGCACGGGCGAAATCGCAATGGATGCTTCCGTTCTGTTCGGCGGTGACTCTGCTACCATTACCGCTGACGGTAAAACTCTGTTGAATAAATTCCTGAATGCTTACATCGGCATTATTTATAATGAAAAGTACGACGGATTTATCGAAAAAACCATAGTTGAGGGACATACTGCGCCCCTTGCCAACAGTACCTATGAAAGCGGTCTGCCCCTTTCCGAGGAACGAGCAAACAACGTAAAAGATTACTGCCTGTCTGCGGAATCCGGTGCGGACGTTGCAAAGCTCTCCACGATGCTGGAAGCAAAGGGAATGTCCAACAGCAAGCCTGTTTATGATGCCAACGGTGAAATTGACCTGGCAGCTTGCCGTCGCGTTTCATTCCGCCTTGCAGTAAACCTGGAAAAGCAGGGCTAAGGCTTCGATTTTGATTTTTTATCGGTTGACACAGCTGTGAGTTGAAAGTATAATGAATTTAGAAAAAAACGGAGTGATAAAAATATGTTTCTGATCTCACCGAACAAAAAACAGTATAAAGCAAATCTTCATTGCCACAGCGTCCTTTCCGACGGTAAAAAGACGCCCGAAGAATTGAAGGAGATGTACAAGAGCCACGGCTATTCCATTCTGTCCATTACCGACCACGAAAATCCCGTGAACCATTCCGATCTGAACGATGGGGATTTTATCACCATTACGGGCTACGAGGCTTACATCCGTCCCACGCCCAAGTATGATCCGTACAATAAAGAAATTCATATCAATCTTTTTGCCCGAGATCCTGAAAATACGGCTTTGGTTTGCTACAATCCCGTAATATGCAAATATCTTTCTCCCGAGCGCCATTTGACTGTTAAGAAAGTAGGTTCTTTGGCTCCCCGTCGCCTGACCGCGGAATACGTCAATGAATTTTTGAAAACCGCAAAGGAAAACGGTTATATCTGCGCCTACAACCACCCCTGGTGGTCGATGGAGTCAGAGGAAGACATCCTTTCCTACGAAGGCTTTTTCAGTATGGAAATGTGTAATTACAGCAGTTTTCTCACCGGAGGTCTGGAATATAACGCCGCGTTGTACGATAAATTGGTTCTTGCAGGCAAGAAGATCTTTTGCCATAGCACCGACGATAACCATAATAAGGCGGAGGAAGGATCTCCCCGCAGCGATTCCTACGGTGGTTTTACCATGATCATTCCTGAGGAGTTTAACTACGATTCCGTCTTTTCCGCAATGGAGATGGGGGAAATGTATTCCTCTATGGGCCCCTTATTCAAGGAAATTTCCGTAGCAGACGGCAAGATCCATATCGAATGCTCCGAGGTGGCTCATATTATGGTCTTTTACGGCAGTAAGAAGCCCGGTAGAAAGTTTGCCGAACTCGGTGAAACCATCACATCTGCCGATTTTGAAATTGATCCCCGCGCGAAATTTGTTCGCGTGTCCGTGATGGATGCCTTTGGCAGACATGCTGATACCAGAGCCTTTTCCCGCGAAGAAGTCGGACTTCCCGCAGAAACCGAATAAATAAATAATCCCCGCCCGGTGAAATGGTATCATGTTGGTAGACACTTTTTTGTGTCTACTAACTATTGACTAGTTCACCCATCGGCGGGGATTTTTACGTTAAGCTTTGTATTCAAATACAACCGTTTCGTGACACAAAACTTTGGGAACAAGAACACTTTGTTCGTCACCGTTTTTGACGATTTCAAGTTCTTCTCCCGATAAAGGCAGGTAAGCGCGTTTTATCTGTTTCGGTACGCGAAGAATGATTCTGACGTTGAATACAGGAAAAATATCTTCGATTACCTCTGCCTTTCCGTGCTTTGTGGGAATGGCATAAACCATATTGAAGCAATAGCGTTTTCTCTCAGGCTGGTCGATCAGGGTAGCGCGTCCTGCAGAACCGAGACCATCCACTTTAAAGGCGGGAACATATTCCAGCGCGTTCAGCAAATGCAGAAAATAATGGCGGTGATAGAGAGAACCGTACTGCTCATATATGGTACCCAAGGGGTGGCAATCGTAAACGATATTCTCTTTTTTTACTGCGGATACGCCGACCTTTTGTTCCTTGTCATAAGGAACGTGACGATAATCGCAGAAGGTTTTATCGCTTTTTCTGAAGAAAGAGGTAATGCGATTTGTTACGATCTCGCCCGTGGTTGCTTCGATTTGGTGTCCGCAATAATAGCAGAGCAGGGGAGCATCGGGAAGCTTTTCGTTCTTTTCCGTGGTGTGGATATAATCGCAGTCAAAGTTGGGCGCCCCAAGATACTTTGCCCCCACGTCAATGAGAAATTCGCTGTCCTTTACAAGTCCGTCGCCAAAGCATAAAAGCTTTCCGCCTTGTGCAAGATAGTCTTTTAAACGCTTGATTACCTCGTCGTTCGTTTTGGCACCCGAAGGAAAAATAATCAGATCAAAGCCTGAAAAATCCTTGTCCGCGATTTCAAAATCAATTTGTGAAGCGGATAACAGGCAGGCAAGTCCCTGTCCTTCGGATTTATCCGTATGGGGATAAAGTCCCAGTTTTGCCGTTGGCTTTCCACCGTAACAGTAGGGTGCGATTTTTTCAAGATAGCCATATGCCTTGCCGATGTTCTCGTATGTTACAAGGTCCATCACACCGTCGGGGTGCATATGATCTCCGATAGAGCAGCCTGCGCCGTAAAGCGCCATGGAACAAATTTCGTATTTTATGGCATCGGGATGCTTGTATCCGCCGAATTCGCCCCAGTTTAAATGAAATTTTCCCGTCATTGCCAAATACGGTTTTCCGCTTTGCGCAAAGAATTTGGCTCGCATGGGAAGTCTGTCGTATCCACCCCAACTGGTGGGAAGGTCT
The DNA here is from genome assembly GCA_045657125.1 of Eubacteriales bacterium. GTDB lineage: Bacteria > Bacillota > Clostridia > Oscillospirales > SIG627 > RGIG5579. Next base: position 1,485 of record JAZOSM010000129.1, on the reverse strand, counting down.
TCCATTTCAAAGTGGCTGGAATATTCGTGGAATTCGGGGCGGTCCCAAGCAGCGCCGCCGCTGTTGAAGAAAATCGTGGCTTTGGGATGATATTTTCTCAAAATGCTTCTGCAATTTTCCATAAAGGATTGGCGCTTTAGGATATAATATTTTTTCGCATCTTCTTCCTTGGTGTAGTCCAGCCCCAATTCTTTCATACCTGCTTTGCAGGCATCACAGTAACAGGCCCTGTCAACCAAAACAATATCGAAGAAAAGCCCGTCAAGATCTTTGATCCTTTGGCAAATTTCTTCCGTAAGGGCGTAGATGTGCTTGATCCACTCTCCGCTGCTGAGACAAAGCAGGGTGAATTCCGACCATCTTGAATCTCCGTCGATGCTTCTTTTTGCGTGCCATTCTGGATGCTCTGCGGCGTTCTCCTCATTGAGACCTGCCGTAACGTAAACGGGTGCTCGCACACCGATCTCGTGAGCCGCCTCTACCATTGCCGCCGTCAGATCGAAGTTTAAATTGGGGTGCATTTTTCCGACCTTCGTAGGATAATAGCAATATCCCATGTGACATTTTGCAAAAACGGTAATACTGTCAAGATGAGCTTCTTTCAGCGCCGCTTGAAAATTTTCTTTGGAAAAGTTTTTGCCTACGTTTGGAATCTTTCCGTAGGTATGAAAGTCAAGATGTACCTGTTTGTAAGGAAAGTGCGTATTCATATTTTCCAGCCTCCCATTGCCGTCAGTATATTACAAGAATATCACAAGAAAAACGTAATTTCAAGAATTAAATTGACATTGTTGATTTGTTATTTTATAATACAAAAAAGACTTATAATACGAAACGGATTTAGGAGAGTCGGAATGAATATTTTGTGTGTGGGAAACAGCTTTTCACGCGATACCGTGGAGCATATCGGAGAAATCGCGAAAAATGCCGGAATGACGGATTTCTTGTTTGCCAATTTGTATATCGGCGGCTGTTCCATCAATCGACATTTTCGCAACGCTACTGAAAATCTTGCGGAATATCACTATTCTCAAACGACGGACGGTGCATGGGGCGAGGGTGAAACCGTTTCCATTGCCGACGCTTTGAAAAAGAGAAAATGGGATATCATATCCATTCAGCACGGTACGGGAGATAAAAGCCGCTATACCTCTGAAGAAAGCTATATCAATTTGGCTCCCCTTATTGCATACATCAAAGAGCACTGTGAAAACCCCGTAAAGATCGCATTCAATATGGCTTGGGTTGCCGATCCCGAATCCAAGCATCACGAGATTACCTCTTACGGCGGAGATCAACTTTTGATGTATCAAAAATTGACGGAACTGACTGAGAAAGTCGTTCGTCCTCAGGTGGATTTTCTTTCTCCCGCAGGAACCGCGATTCAGAATCTTCGTACTTGCGTTGATAAAAAATTGACCCGCGATAATTTCCATTTAAGTTATGACCTTGGCAGATACACGGCAGGTCTCACCTTTTTAAAAA
>JAZOSM010000128.1:0-34196 GCA_045657125.1 Eubacteriales bacterium | reverse complement strand
TCCCGCCACGGTCCGATTGACCTCCTTTACGGCAACCAACGGACAAACCGTTCAAAAAGGCGATCCCATCGCGGAAGTAGACCGCGTAACCGTTATGACTGCCATTCAGGAGGTGCAGACCTCGCTGGATCTTTTGGCAGAAGAACTGGAATCCGAACGCAAAAAAGAAACCACGGATTCCGTCACCGCTTTGGTAGGCGGCACCGTAAAGGTTCTGCACGCGGCAAAGGGTGAATCGGTGCAAGACATTATGCTTCAGCACGGTTCTCTTGCTATTTTAAGTCTTGACGGACTGATGGCGGTGGATTTGAAAATACAAAGTTCTCTTGCGGTCGGAAGCAAGGTAAACGTTACCATCGACGGCAAAACGAAGGTAAGCGGCAAAATCGTTTCAAACCTTACCGACACCGTCACCGTTACCATTGAGGACGATGATTTTGCCATCGGCACTACCGCATCGGTCAGCGATACAAGCGGAAACGATCTCGGAACGGGTTCTCTTTACGTTTACAGCGCGTGGAGCGCCTCCGCCTATACGGGCACCGTAAGCAAGATCAACGTATCCGAAGGCGATACGGTCAAAGCAGGCAAAACTCTTATGACTCTGACGGATACGGGTCGCACCGCAAGATATCAAAAGCTGCTCAGTCAGCGTCAGGAATACGAAGAACTGCTACAGCGCCTGTTTGAAATGTATCAAACCAAAAAGATCGTCGCCCCCTGCGATGGAGTCGTTTCCGGCGTTGACAAAGACAGCACCTTGCTTTTGAGCGAGAATCAAAGCTACTCCATCACCCTTTTGGCAAACGCTCCCAACGGAGACGATGAAACCCTGTACGCCAACTACGTTGCAAGCGTCAGCAGCATCGGTGAAAACGGTTGGGCGCTGATGATTTCTTCTCAGAGCCTCCCCATTGCCGATTACAAAGAAATCCCCTCTGATCTGATCGGAAGCACACCGCTGAACAGAGTCCTTGTTTATACCCCCACCTCCGCGGCAGGTGCGCCAATCCCCATTTTTGAATTAAAAGACGGTGCGTGGGTCTCTGTCAGCCAAGACGGCATTTCTGCCGATGACATTCTCCTGTTGGCGCAGAACGAGCAGGGTGAAACCGTTTGGATCGTCCGACTGCAAAAGGCGCAAACCGAAAATCCCTCTCAGCCGAGCAATCCCACCAACCCCTCTCAGCCCGGCAATTCCTCTACGGGAGGAAACAGACCCGGCAGCTCCGGCGGAAGCTTCTTCCCCGGCGGCGGTATGACGGGGGGCAACTCTCAAACCCAAGAGGAAGAAGAACTGTTTGACCTGACCATGACCGAACTTGCACAGGTTACTCCCCAGGAAACCTTGACCCTGGAAATCACCGTAGACGAGCTTGACATCCATTCCATCAAAATCGGTATGGAAGCTCAGATCAAAATCAATGCTCTGGGCGGTGAAAAAACAACGGCTCAGGTAACCGAGATCGGAAACGTGGGAACCGGCAACGGAGGAAGCAGTAAATTCACCGTTACCCTCTCCATGGCAAGAAGCGGAGATATGCTGGCAGGAATGCAATGCACGGCTACCCTTGTGATCGGTTCCGTTGACACCGTGGTTACCATCCCTGCCAAGGCACTTGTGGAAGAAGGAAACAAAACCATCGTATACACCCGATACGACGAAAAAGAAAAGTGTCTGACTCAACCCGTAGAGGTAAAGATCGGCGCTTCCGACGGTGAAAACGTTCAGGTCTTAAGCGGAATCGCCGAGGGCGAGACCTACTATTACGCCTATTACGACACTCTGGAAATCTCCGACACCCCCGATTTCGGCAATCAGTTTATGATGTTTGGCAGATAAACCAACAGACGAAAAGAAAAAATCAACTTGTAACAATTTGGAGGTCTTTGTATGAAACAAAAGCTTTTCGCATTCTTTTGCATTATCGTGCTTCTTCTTTGCTCCGTAGGTTGCGGTGCCGACGAAAGCACAACCACCGTCTCGGGAATGATAGTTTCCGTTGAGGGAACCGTGATCACCCTGCGTAAAATGGGCGGTCAGATGCAGGGCAACTTCGGCGGAAACCGCGCCGAGCGCGATGAAAACGGAGATTTCAAGGGCTTTGACCGCGAAAATATGCCCGAAGGCTTCAATCCCGAAAATATGCCCGAAGGCTTTGATCCCGAAAACCTTCCCGAGGGTATGAAGCGTCCCAACCGTCAAAACGGCGAAGATTTTCAGCGTCCGACCGGGGAAGATGCCCAAAGACCCACCGGCAAAAGACCTGATTTCAAGCAGTTCGCAAACGGTGAAGGTGCAGAAACCGAAACCTACGATCTTGCAAACGCTCATATTTCTCTGAAGGTAGACGAAGGACAAGCCTCCGGCACGATGGACGATATCAAGCAAGGCAGCATCGTAACTCTCACCTTAAATAAAAAAGGCGAGGTGGTACAGATTTTGGTGACCGCCACTTCAGGCTTCGGCGGGAGAGGACAAGGAATGGGCGGCTTCGGCGGTTTTGGCGGAAACGGCAAACGCGGAGAACAAGAGAACAAAACCACCCAGGAAGATACCCGGCAAAATACACAGGAAAATACATAAAAAAGATCCCCTTTTCCACAAGTGAAAAGGGGATCTTCTTTTTTTCGATTAAGCTTCTCTGCCAAGCAGGAAGGCTTTTTTGTTCAGTTCCAAAAACTTGGGAGGAACGCTTTCTTCAATGGCGCGCATCCATTCTTCCACGGTAAAATCGAAGTATTTGGACAAACGGCCCATCAAAGCAATATTTACCGCCTTGGAGCTGCCTGCTTCCTCTGCGATCTTCAAAGCATCGAATGCATCCAGATCAATTCCCGCGGCTTGGATTTTTTCCTCCAAAGCTTCGGGGTAGGTAGCCGCACCGATAATAACGGGCATGGGATTGATCTTCTGCGTAGCGGCAACGATCTTGCCGTCCTTTTTCAAATATTCGGTCCAACGAGCCGCTTCCAAAAGTTCAAAGGAAACGATAAAGTCAGCCTCGCCCTTATCAATAACGGGAGAGTAAACCGCGTCGCCGAAACGAACGTAGGTTACTACACTGCCTCCGCGCTGGCTCATTCCGTGAACCTCGGAAACCTTAACGTCAAAGCCCTTTGTCAAAAAGAGTCTGCCCAGGAGCTTGGATGCAAGCAAGCTTCCCTGTCCGCCGACACCGACGATCATAATATTCTTTGTTTCCATACCGAACCTCCTTTACAGCGCACCGAATTTGCAAAGCTGAGCGCAAACGCCGCAGCCGGTGCAAAGGGTATTGTCAATAACTGCCTTGCCGTCTTTCATGCTGATGGCAGGGCAACCGATCTTCATACAAGCCTTGCAGGAACGGCACTTGTCGGCGTTTACCTGAATGGGACCTGCGTGCTTAACGGTTTTCAGAAGTGCACAGGGACGACGGGAAATGATTACGGAGGGCTCTGCCACCGCAAGCTCCTCACGAACGGCGTTCTCAGTTTCGGCAAGATTATAGGGATCTACCACGCGGACACGGTTAATACCGCAGGCACGGCAAAGCGCCTCAAGATCCACCTTTGCGGCAGGATCGCCCTTCAGGTTCATACCCGTGGTAGGATTCTGCTGATGACCGGTCATACCGGTGATGGAGTTATCCAAAATAATTACGGTAGAATTGGATGCGTTGTAAGCGATGTTTACAAGACCCGTCATACCGGAGTGCATAAAGGTAGAGTCTCCGATGACCGCAACGGTCTTTCCGTCAGCAGCACCGTCCTGCGCCTTCACAAAGCCGTGAATGCCGGAAATGGATGCGCCCATACAGATGGTGGTATCCAAGGCGCAAAGGGGAGGAACCGCACCCAGGGTATAGCACCCGATATCACCGAAAACGGTGATCTTATTCTTTGCCAGAGTGTAGAACAATCCTCTGTGGGGACAGCCTGCACACATAACAGGAGGTCTTTGGGGAATTTCTTCCGTCAAAGCAATGCCCGCGGGGAGGGCGACACCCATTTTCTCTGCAATGAAGTTCTGGCTGAATTCACCGATGTTTCCGAAAAGCTCCTTGCCGATCACGTCAATGCCGAGGTTTCTTACGTGATCTTCGATAAAGCCGTCCAGCTCCTCTACCACGTAAAGCTTCTCTACCGACTTTGCAAAATCGACGATCTTCTTTTCGGGCATGGGCCAAATCATACCAAGCTTCAGAACGGGATGCTTGTCACCGAACACCTCACGAACGTACTGATAGGAGGTGGAGGAGGTAATAAAGCCCATGGAACGATCCTCACCCTCGGTCAAAACGTTGATGGGATCCGTCTCTGCAAGAGATACGAGCTTTGCAGTGCGTTCTTCCACGAAGGGATGACGGCGCTTTGCGTTGCCGGGCATCATAATGTATTTCTGAGGATTTTTCTCGTAGCTTTTCTCTGCTACGATGCGCTCGCTCTCCTCGACGATGCTCTGAGAGTGGTAAACGCGGGTGCACATCTTCAAAAGCACGGGCGTATCAAATTCCTCGGAGATCTCGTAGGCGCGCTTTACAAAAGCAATTGCCTCTGCGGAATCACTGGGCTCCAGCATGGGGATCTTGGATGCGCGGGCATAATGACGGGAATCCTGCTCGTTCTGAGAGGAGTGCATTCCCGCATCGTCGGCAACACCGATGATCATACCTGCGTTTACGCCGGTATAAGAAATGGTAAACAAGGGGTCTGCCGCAACGTTGAGACCAACGTGCTTCATACCGCAAAAGCTTCTTTTGCCTGCAACACAAGCGCCGAATGCAGATTCCATGGCAACCTTTTCATTGGGCGCCCACTCTGCATAAATTTCTTCGAAGCGAGCAACGGCTTCGGTGATTTCGGTACTGGGAGTACCGGGGTAACTGGATACGAAACTACAGCCTGCCTCATAAAGACCGCGGGCAACGGCTTCGTTTCCGAGCATCAATTTTTTCATAATAAATTACCTCTGGTTTATTCTATTTTTTCAGTGAATACTTAAGCCTGAATCTGCGCTTCTACCAAACTGCCCTTGCAGTACTTTTGGCGCAAAACGGGTTTTTCAATTTTACCGGTAGGATTGCGGGGCACTTTATCAAAGAAGATCTTCTTGGGTCTCTTGTAACGGGGCATTCCCTCACAGAAAGCATTGATTTCTTCTTCGGTAGCACTTTCCCCTTCCTTGATCTCAATGATGGCAACGGCAATTTCGCCCAATCTCGCATCGGGCAAACCGATTACCGCAACGTCCTTGATCTTTTCAAAGCCGCGCAGGAAATCCTCGATCTGTACGGGATACAGGTTTTCACCGCCGGAAATGACAACGTCTTTCTTTCGGTCTACCAGGTAGATAAAGCCTTCTTCGTCTTCCTTTGCCATATCTCCCGTGAAAAGCCAACCGTCGCGCAAAACCTCTTGGGTTGCTTCCTCATTCTTGTAGTAGCAAAGCATTACGCCGGGGCCCTTCACACAAAGCTCGCCCACCTCACCGCGGGCAACCTCCTGTCCTGCACCGTTGACGATCTTGGTTTCCCACAAATAACCGGGCTTACCGATAGCACCAACCTTATGTACGTTCTCCACGCCCAAATGCACACAGCCGGGGCCGATGGATTCGGAAAGTCCGTAGTTGGTGTCGTACTGATGATGGGGGAAAAGCTTGAGCCAACGGTGGATCAAGCTGGGAGGAACGGGCTGTGCACCGATGTGCATCAATCGCCAGGAATCCAGCAAGTAATCCTCAATTTTCACACGGCCGCTGTCAACGGCATCCAAAAGATCCTGCGCCCACGGAACCAAAAGCCATACGATGGTGCATTTTTCTTCCGTCACCGCACGCAAAATCCACTCGGGCTTTACACCTCTGAGAAGCACCGCACGGCTTCCTGCCAAAAGAGATCCGAACCAGTGCATTTTCGCACCGGTGTGATACAAGGGAGGGATACACAAAAATACGTCGTCACGGTTCTGACCGTGGTGATTCTGCTCCGTCTTACAGGAGGAAACCAAGGACAAATGATTGTGCAGAATCGCCTTGGGGAATCCCGTCGTTCCGCTGGAAAAATAAATGGCGGCGTAGTCACTGTCCTCCAATTTTACGGGAGGAACGGAGGAGGAGCAAAAGCCCATCAAACGCAAACAATCCTCGGAATAATCGGGAACGTTTTTACCTACGTAGAAGAAGGTCTTAACCCCCGTCATATCCTTTACGATGGGATCGATACGGCTGACGAATTCAGGTCCGAATACCAAAACGGAAACGTCTGCCAAATCACAGCAATATTTGATTTCATCACCGGAATAGCGGAAATTCATAGGAACTGCAATACAGCCCGCCTTGAGAATACCGAAATAAATGGGCAGCCACTCCAGACAGTTCATCAAAAGAATCGCAACCTTCGTTCCGCGCTCGTAGCCGCGGCTGAGCAGCAAATTGGCAAAACGGTTCGCTCTGCGATCAAAATCACGCCAGGAAAGCTCCCGTCTGTAGGGCGCATCTGCGGCGCTTTCGATCAACTGATATTCTCTCCAGGTAACTCGCTGATCCCGTTCTTCGCTGGGATTCAGTTCTACCAAAGCGCATTCCTGACCGTACAGTCTCGCATTGCGCTCCAAAAAATCTGTAATGGGCATTCTATACTCCTTTCAATACAAAAACACCCTCCTGCCGTTGGGCAAGAGGGCGAAAATCGCGGTACCACCTCATATTTACCGCCAAAAAGGCGGCCTCACGGAGAATCATCTCCCGCGCGTTATCGGGCGCACCCGTCTCCCCCTACCCAAAATAAATGATTTCTTCGGGAAAGCCACTCGGGAGTGTATTCCGTAATCTTTTTCTTGCTGTCTTGCACCGTCCGACAGTTCTCTGAAAGAAAGAAGAAAACGTACTTGTCTCCGTCTTCGCGTTGTTTTTATGGATAATTAAGTACATTCTATCACTTTTCTTCCGCAAAGTCAATGAAAAAAATCAAAACCCGTCTTTTTTCTGAAAAAACTTCACTTCTTTCTTCAAAAATCGGAAAATTTGTAAAAAGACACGGCTTTGACTTTACAAAAGGAAACTTTCATCTTATAATAGAGGGTACTGTTTTCATATAATCGAGGTCGTTATGTTTAATTTAGAAGTCTGCTTGTTGACCGTCCAAAAGGTTTCCTTTCTTCTGACGGTTATTTTCATCGGCTACATTATGCGGCGCAGCGGCAAGGTGGAGCACAAGGCAGCGCAGGTACTGTCCGTTCTGACCACCCATATCTTCTCCCCTGCCTATACCCTGAAAACTCTGCCCAATAATTTTACCGTTGACAATCTGGGTTCCAACGTTGCGGTGCTGGGTCTTTCCTGTGCCCTTTTGGTTTTGGTAGTTTTCCTTTCCCGCTTTATGGCGAAAAAGCTGGGCAGAACGGATTTTGAAACGCGAAGCCTGTCCTACGTTTTCGCCTTTGCCAACACGGGATATTTCGGCTACCCCGTTATTGAGGGCGTGTTCGGAGACGCAGTTTTGAGTCAGTTTATGATTTTCTGCATCCCCTTCAATATCACCCTTTACAGCTACGGCTACGGTCTGTTTATGTCCGAAGGTAAGAAGATCAATTGGAAAAAGATTTTGATCTCCCCGGTTATGCTCAGCTACTACGTGGGCATTGTTATGGGTCTGACGGATCTTTCCGCCAAAGGCTTCCTTGCCGATGCGGTTTCCGGTCTCGGCGCTTGTATGAGCCCCGCGTCCATGCTGTCTGCAGGTATCGTTTTGGGCGGCTTCGGTGCAAAGAAGCTTCTTGCAGGCGTTCGTCCCTATGCATTCAGCCTTCTCCGTCTGGTTGCCATTCCCGCGCTCTTTGCCGTGCCCCTGTATCTGGCAGTTCGCTTCGGTAACATCAGCGGTATCTTTTTGGTGCTTCCCATGGCAGCTCTTGCCATGCCCGTGGGACTGAACACCGTGGTTTATCCCGAAAGTTTCGGCTACGACGCTTCGGAAAATGCCAAGCTTTGCTTCGTTTCATTTGTAATGTCGATCTTAACCCTGCCCGTGATCTTCTCTTTGGTTTCATCGGTAGCAGGTCTGTAATATCTGTTTTTGGAGGTCTTTATGGGATTTGTTAAAACCCCCGTTAAGGGAATGAATGATTTTCTCCCCCGCGATATGGAGCTGCGTCAGAAAGCGCTTTCCATGATCCGCGAAACCTACGCCGCATTCGGTTTCCGTGAAATCGAGACGCCCTGTATGGAGCACATCGAAAACCTCACGGGCAAACAAGGCGGTGAAAATGAAAAGCTGATTTTCAAGGTGCTCAAACGCGGCGCCGCCCTTTCCCGCGCTTTGGAAAAAGGTGATGAATTGGCAGACAGCGGTATGCGCTATGACCTGACTCTGCCCCTGTCCCGTTTCTACGCGGCAAATTCCGCCACCCTGCCTTCTCCTTTCAAGGCTCTGCAAATCGGTAACGTATGGCGTGCCGATCAGCCTCAGAAAGGCAGATTCCGTCAGTTTACTCAGTGCGACATCGACATCCTCGGTGACGCTTCCATCCTTGCCGAGATCGAGCTGGTGGGTGCCACCGGCAATATGCTGGCAAAGCTTTTGGGCGGCACAACCATCGGAGGCTTTACCATTCACATCAACGACAGACGAATTCTGCGCGCCATGGCGCTTTCCGTCGGCTTCCCCGAAGAAAAATTGGAAAACGTATTTATCATTTTGGATAAATTGGATAAAATCGGTACAGACGGTGTCAAAGCAGAGCTTTTGGCAGAGGGTCTGGAGGAAAACGCCGTAGACGCATACACCGCCATTTTTGAAAAGGATACCACCGTTTCCGTTTCCGAATTCTGCTCCTTCCTCTCCGAGGACTTCTTGAGCAAATCCGTTCCCGAGGGACTGGATACCATCCTCGCCTGCGTTGCCAAAACGCTGGACGGCAAAGCAAAGCTGAAATTTGACCCCACACTGGTTCGCGGTATGGGTTATTATACGGGCACCATTTTTGAAGTCAAGCTGGACGAATACAATTTCTCCATTGCCGGCGGCGGCAGATACGACGAAATGATCGGTAAATTCTCCGGTCAGTCTGTGCCCGCATGCGGATTCTCCATCGGCTTTGAGCGCATCATCACCATTCTCCGCGACCACCCCGTAAAAGAAGAAAACGAAGGCGGCAAAGTTGCTTACCTGGTTGCTTCGGGTATGAGCGAAGAAAAACTGCAGGAGATTTTCCTCCGCGCCGCAGACCTGCGTGCCGAGGGTAAGACCGTTACCGTTCTCCCCTTGAAAAAGAATGCCAAATTCCAAATCGACCGTCTGATGGAAGACGGCTTTGAACAGATCGAGCGTATCTACAACGACTGAAACAAATCTTATCGGAGGAGTATCATGAAAAAGTTCGCCCTCATCTGTCTTTGCTTCGCGCTTCTCCTCTGCTTTTCTGCCTGCAGCAAATCGGACTGCAGCCACGAATTCATCCCCACCGACAAGGAAGGCCTTATGGTCTGCAAGCTGTGTGCGGAAACGAAAAAAGCAGGAACGAAAAAAGCAGGAACGGAAAAAGCAGACCCTCAGCATTCTCATTCTTTTTCCGAGCCCACCTGCGAAGCTCCCGCAGTCTGCGCTTGCGGCGAAACACAGGGACAGGCAAGAGGACACTTTTTCTCCACCCCTACCTGCACCACTCCCGCCACCTGCTCCGCTTGCGGTAAAACCCAAGGAGCACCTTTGGGACATAAGCTTTCCTCTTCCTCCTGCACCTCGGCAGCCCTCTGCACGATCTGCGGACAAAAGCAGGGAGACGCGCTCGGACACGATTTTTCCGAAGCCACCTGTCTGGTAGAGGCCACCTGCACCCGTTGCGGCGAGACCCAAGGGGAAAAGGCGGCGCATTCCTACAACGGAAAAGTATGCACGTATTGCGGTCAGGAGGACCCCTCCTCGTATATCACGGTAACCCTTGCCCAGGGAACTCCCATATACAAAACTCCAAGCAACGACGAATTCGTGGAATTTCTCTCCTCCGGCGGAAAATTCACCATCGTGGAAGAACGCACCGACGACTACGGCAACCGATGGGGCAAGCTGAAGTCCGGCAAGGGCTGGGTGATTCTTTCAGACCCCGGCAGTACCCCTCCCTCTGGAATCACGGTCTCCGCGGCTGAGATCACCTTGGACCAGGTCAAATCCAATCACAAATTCTACTCCGTAAACGAAGGCGAATACACCGTCGTCATCTGCCTGCGCATCAATAAAACCGTGAAGAATCTTAAATTTTCTTCCTCAAACGCAGGCGACGCACTCACCCAACATTTTACCCTTTCCTCTCTTTCGGCAAACACCCCCCTCTCCGTGCAGATCGAGCTCCACGATTTCACCGAAATGCATCTGAGCTTTGAAGAAGGCGGAGTCCGCCGAAACTTTTCCATTTACGAAAGCGGACGAGACGGGTCTCTTGTCGTGACCGAAAAATAATAACGGAAAAAGGCTCCTTCCCGATGGAAGAAGCCTTCTTTTTTCATCCTATATTTTTCGGTCTTTTATTTTCATCAGCAAATAAACAATCTCTCCCAGAGCCAAAAACAGAACCCCGCTGACAAAGGCTGCGAAAAATACCCCCAGCCCGAACCAAAAGCTCTCGGTATAAATGCCGACAAAGATAGCAGAAATAACGCCAAAAATAATATCACTCCAACCAAATCCGCGAAGTGCGGAAACGACCCACGGATTGGCCCTCTCGTCATCCTGGTCCATGCTTTTGCAATCCTCCAAAAGCTTTTCCCGTTTCGTTCTGTCCTCTTCCCTTTGCCTTTCGATTTGCTCGATCCGCTCCTTGCAACGCTCCCGAAGCAGATCGTATTCCTCGTCGGTAATCTGCGGAAATACCTTGCGGTAGAATCGGTACTGCTGCGTTTCCTTGTCTACGTCCGCAAAGGCGAAGATACTGCGATCCCCTTGATAATTTGGGGGCATATACTCTTTTTCGCAAATATCCAGATCAAAAAGGAGTTCTTTCTTCTTTTTCTCCAGCTCTGCTCGCCGTACCTTTTCGTTTTCCTCAAGAAATCTTTGAACAGTCCCGTTCATTGCTTATTCTCCTTGTGCTTTTCCTTTTCCTTGAGTTTTTCCCTTTCCTTCTTTTCTTTCTCCTTGGACTTTTCCTTTTCCTTGGATTTCTCTTTTTCTTTAGGCTTTTCTTCTTCCGTTTCCTTGGGAACAAGATCTGCCGCCGCGAAAACACTTTTCGCATACAAAATGGCGGCGAAGGCATCACAGCAGGTGCGAACCACTCTTGCGCACTTTCCCTTTTCCTTCAAAGAAATGCGCTCGGTTTCCTGAAACAGGCTGACCAGAGACGCGGTCAATTCTACGGAAAAAAGATTGAACGCACCTTCGTCCCCCATCTCCTGCACCAAATGATCCAAAAGTGTGCTGATCTCGGAAAGCTGCATAAAACGCTTCAGAATCGAGATCATAAACAAACGCGCCAAATGCTTTTTGGCATATCTTTTGTTTTCCGGCGGGGGAAGCAATCTGTGCTTGACGTAGTTGTTGATCATCGTGGAGGTAATGCACTTTTCTTCCTCGGGGAAAAACGGTGACAAATATCGATCAAGGACACTGATCACCTGATCCATATACAATTCAATATCAGGAAAGTCCGTCCATATCGGGCAAATGAATTTTTTCATATTTTCTTTCATCGCGCGATTCTCCTTGCCATATTTCTAAAAATGTGATAAACTGATTATATCATATTGAAAAACTCTCGTCAAGAATCCAAAACGAAAAGTTTTTTTAAACAATCTCTTGACATTGGCGCAAATAACTGATAATATAGTTTCAGAAACTAGATGACTTTTTTTAAAGGAGACGTTATGGCAAAATTTAAGACAACCCCTCTGAACGAGGTATCAAAAATTGAGAGAATCGTAGACATTCTCACCCAGGCAGAGGCAGAGTGCCCCCAAAAAATCGCTTACAAATACAGAGGAGCCAAGCAGGAAATCGTAGAGGTCAGCTATGCAGCGTTTGGTAAAAACGTTCGCGCACTGGGTTCCGCCCTGTCAAATCTGGGCGTTGACAAAGAGCACATCGCCATCGTAGCGGAAAACAGCTACAACTGGATCAACGTATATTACACCGTTCTCTGCTCTCGCGGCGTATATCTTCCCGTTGATAAAGAACTCCCCGCGGAGGATATGCTTTACGTATTAAACAACGGTGATGCAAAGGTTCTGTTCTACTCCAAGCGCTTTGAGAAGCTTTTCCGGGAAAAGAGAGAAGAACTTTCCGGCATTCAGTATTTCATCGGCTTTGACCGCGAGGAAGACGAAGGAGAATTTCTTTCCTTTGCACGCTTGATGGAAAAGGGTAACGCCCTTCTTGAGGAAGGCTATACCGAGTACACCGACAATATGACCGCTTCCGATCCCGATGCGCTGAAAATGCTGGTTTACACCTCCGGTACCACCGGCATTGCAAAGGGTGTTATGCTTTCCGAGAAAAATCTGGTTTGCGAGGTTTATCACGGTTTGCAGGTAGCCGATATTCTCACCGTAGGTCTTTCCGTGCTTCCCTACCACCACACCTACGAAGCAGTTGTCGGTATTTTGGTTTATATGCACCGCCACGCAGTTACCTGTATCAATGACTCTTTGGCAGCCGTTTTGAAAAATCTGAAGGAATATCAGCCCGACTTTATTTATCTCGTTCCCGCTTTCCTTGAAATGTTCTATAAGAAGATCCGTGCCAATATGGAAGAACAGGGCAAATGGGAAACCTTCCAAAAGGGTGCAAAGATCTCCAAACTCCTTTTGAAATTCGGCATCGACGTAAGAAGAAAACTGTTTGCACAGCTTCACGAGGTATTCGGCGGCAAACTGCGTTTGATGGTCGTTGGCGCGGCTCCCCTCAGAAGCGAAGTAATCAATTTCTTCGAAACCATCGGCATCACCGTATGCCAGGGTTACGGCATTACCGAGTGCTCTCCCCTTGTCAGCGTAAACCGTAACAACAAATACGCAGACCCCGAAACCGTTGGTATGCCCCTGCCCTGCCTGGAAGTAAGAATTGACAATCCCGGCGAGGACGGAACCGGTGAAATCTGCGTTAAGGGTAAAACCGTTATGCTGGGCTACTACAAGAACGAGGAAGAAACCAATCGCGTTATGGTAGACGGTTGGTTCCACACCGGTGACTTGGGTCACATCGACGAAAGAGGATACCTTTCCATCACCGGCCGTTGCAAGAACCTGATCGTTTTGGACAACGGTAAAAACGTTTACCCCGAAGAAATCGAAAATTACGTTATGCTCGTTCCCTACGTAGCAGAGGTTGTTGTAAGAGGTGTAAAGGACGACAACGAAAAGACCGTTCTTTTGGCAGAGGTCTTCCTGAACAAGGATAAGGTAAAGGAAATGGAACCTGCTCCCGACGAAGCACGTCTTCTCACCGACATCCGTCAACAGACTTCCGCACTGCCCATGTACAAGCAGGTCACCAAAATCAAAATCCGCGACAAGGAATTTGAAAAGACCACCACCAAAAAAATCCGCAGAGTATAAAAAACCAAAAGGAAGCCGAAATTCGGCTTCCTTTTTCGTTCCTTTTTCAAAAAAACCAAAAAACAAAACTTCCCCGCAAAAAGAAGAATATTTTTCGCTTCCAAATATAGGACTTGAAAAAATTTTCAAAAAGTGATATAATAATTGTAATTATCGGATCAAATTTTGATCCGCATCACTGATTGATCAAGGAGGTTTCTATGGCTCTGACTTTTCGCGGAGGCGTTGTTTTGGAAGAAGAAGCACGCGCGGCAAATGAACCCATTCGGGAAATGCCCGCACCTGAGCTGATTACGCTACCTCTTTTGGGGTCTGTCAAGCCCTTGGTCAAAGCAGGTGAGCGCGTACTGAAGGGACAAACCCTTGCCGACGGTGAAAACGGCATTCCCGTATTTGCATCGGTTTCGGGCACGGTAACGGATATCCGTGTTTGTCATACCGGCGCGGGCAAAAAGCCGTGCATCCTTTTGAAAAACGATTTTAAAAACGAGCTTTTCCCCGAGCTTTCCCCCTTTGACACCCCCATTCGCCAGGCTGAATGTGAGCCTTTGATTTGCCACTTCCGCGAAAAAGGAATTGTGGACTTGGGCGGAGACGGAAAGCCCCTTTGGAAAACCCTTTCGGATGCCAAGGGAAAAGCCACCCGTATCATTATCAATTGTTTGGAGTCCGACCCCCATTTCAGTGCCAAGCGCAGACTCCTTTTGGAAAAGACCGACGAGGTCATCGGCGGCATCAAAATTATGATGCGCGCGACCCGCATTGAAAAAGCGGTTTTCGCCCTGGACGAAACGCAGGAGGACGTTGCCGATCTTCTCTTAAAGCGTGTGCGTATCAGTAAAAACTTTGCCGTTGGATTTTTGAAAAACAAATATCCGCAAAACGATGCTCATCAATTGATCCAAGCACTTTTGAAAAAAGAAATCCCCGCGGGAAAAGACGACGTTGCCGTGGGTACCGTGGTGGTAGAGCCGGAAACCTGCCACGCTGCCTACCACGCCTTCGTAACGGGTACCCCCCCTCTTACAAGACTGATTACCGTCGGCGGAAACTGTGTCAAAACTCCATCCAACCTTTTGGTACCCTTGGGCAGCTCCGTTGGTGCCGCATTGAAATTTTGCGACGGATTTTCTCAAAAGCCTACCAAGATTCTTTTGGGCGGATTGATGAAAGGCACCATTCTTTTGCGTACCAACCGCCCCATCACCGCAAAAGAATCAGGAATTTTGGCAATAAACTCCAAGCGTTGCAAGGCATCTACCCCCTGTATTCGCTGTGGCAGATGTGCAGACGTTTGTCCCATGCACCTTTTGCCTGCAAAGCTTTATCAAAGCCTTGAAAAAGGTGATTTCAACAGCGCCCTTTTCTACGACCTGAAGCAATGCACCGAATGCGGCTGTTGTTCTCACGTTTGCCCTGCAAACGTTCCTCTGCGCCAAGTGTTTGCTCTGGGCAAGGTACGACTTTCCAAAACCCGCACGGGCAAATCCCGACTTTTCAAAATGCGTATGAAGAAAGGAGAGTCAAAATGAAACTGTATCGCAAAAGTGCAGCTCCCCATCTTCATAAGGACACGTCCATCTCTGCAATGATGCTGGACGTATGCATCGCCCTGCTTCCCGCCCTACTTTGGAGTGTCTACGTATTCGGACTTCGCGTTTTGGTCATTTTGTTCCTGTCCGTCTTCTTCTGTATAGGCTTCGAGGCGCTGTGGCAATTTCTCGTCCAACAGCCGTTTACGCTGTCAAACCTTTCCTCTTTGGTATCGGCTCTTTTGCTGACTACCATATTCCCCGTATCCATCCCCTTGTGGTACGTACCCGTAGGCGCGGCAATTGCCATGATGCTGGTAAAGGGTGCTTTCGGGGGCTTGGGCAAAAACGTGCTCAATCCCGTGGTAACGGCAAAAGCGATTCTGTTCCTTTGCTTCCCTGCACAGCTTACCCGATACACCGTTCCCTTTCACGCTCTGCCGGCTTTCAGACTGAGCTTTTCCAAAGCCTATTTGAAAGATTTACTTGTCCCCTCCACCACTTCTTCCTTCCTTGATGAAAGCCTGTCCGCGCTTTTTACGGGAAGCACCGCCGCCTGTATCGGCGAAGGCTCTGCCATGATGCTTTTGGCAGGACTTGTTTACCTTCTGATGCGAAAAACGATTTCCTGGCACATCCCCGCATCCTTCCTTACCACCGTATTTCTGACGAGTTTTCTCCTTCCCAAGGAGGGCAACGCCTTTGAATTTGCCCTGCGGTATCTGCTTTCGGGCGGTTTGGTTTTGGTTGCCGTATTTTTACTGACCGATCCCGTAACCTCTCCTCTGACCCGCGGCGGAAAAATCCTTTACGGCGTTCTGTGCGGCGTACTCACCGTCTTTCTCCGTCATATGGACGGCGAACGGGGAATTCTCTTTGCGATTTTGCTTGCCAATCTTTCCGTTTGGTTCCTGGACCGCTACCTGCACCGTACCTACGGCACCCGCTTTTTCCGCAAGCGCCCCGACGTAATCCCGTTATACGTCCTTTGGTGGAAAAAAGCAAAAGCGCTCTACGAAAAAGCCTTGGCGCTGATCACAAAGATCACCGCAAAAGAAAATACGAAATAACCCATAAGCATAAAAAAACTGCAATCACAGATTGCAGTTTTTTCTTTTTTTCTGATCAGACTACGTGGGGAATTTCCTGAATGTTCAATTCGTTAAGAAATTTCTCATTGATCTTGAAATTCTTTTCCACTTTGCTGACCAAATCGTATTTTTTCACTTCTTCCAGCTCGGTACGAATGGTCTCGCTGACCTTTTCAAATACTTCCGAATTCAAAGCCTTACGACGGAGAATGTACACACCGCCCTCGGTATCCACACGGGCAATTTCACCGTTTTTCATCGTCCAGATCTTTTCTTCCGCCTGCGCGTTTACAAATCCGCCCTTGGCAAAGGTATAGCCTTTTTTCGCGCTTTCTTCATCTACCGCCTGGTCGGAGTGCTTCAGCGCAAGAGCAGCAAAATCCTCTCCTGCCTGAACCTTGGCAAAAACATCGTCTGCCAAAGCGATCTTCTCCTTCTTTTCAGCTTCGGGCAAGCCGATTACCTTGCCGTTGGCAGCGGTCTTATTTTTGGTATTGATAAAAATGCAAGCTACGGTTACGTAATTGTTCTTATAATACTTTTCCAAATTTTCATCGGAAATGCGATGACTTCCGTTTTCACCGAACAAAAGGTTCATTCCCTGATAAGCCAGAGTCTGCAGATAATTGTATTCCAAAAGCTGCTCGTAGGTTACACCGTACTTTTTCATTTCACGGTTAAAGGTTTTCTTATCACCGTAGTTGGAAACCACCTTGTCAAACTCTGCCTTGATATACTTCTTTTCCTCTACACCCAAGGTATATCCCTCGGACTGGGCGTAATCGCTCATATAAAGGAACAGTTTTGCCTCATCCAAAACCTCGCTTTTCAGCGTATCGGCAACCGTAGAACCGTCTTCTGCGGCGGCACTCCAAATAGCGGGATTATCCTGCAGCTGAGAGGAGGACAGGGAGGAACGGTCTACACCGTAAGCCTCGTACAGATAGTCGGTTTTCTTCTGACTGCACAAATACTGAAAAACTGCAGTGGGAATCTCCTGCTTTTTGTAGCTGACGGCAGCTGTAGCGGCAGAGCAGCCCGAAGCCAGCATGGTAAAAAGGGACGTTGCCGCAAGAAACAGCGCCGTCAAAGCAATTCTCATTTTTTTCATAATCATTTATCCTTTCCAACTTTGTTTTGTCTGATGGTCTCCAAAAATCCGGACAGATGCACGAAAAATTCCTTGCACAGGTCCAAAGCGCGCTCTTTCGGTTTCATCGTCAAGGTCATAGACGGCTTTTCCGAAAAAGAAAGTGTCAATCGGGAGGCATAGGTTGCCGACAAAAGAAGCATGGCTTCCTCCGACAAACTTTCAAAGAAGAACTTAACAGAACCGCTTCCCTGACTGATTTTCACACAGCCGAGCTGCTCTGCCGTAGCGCGAAGCAGCGCAACGGAAAACAGATTCGTAACCGACTTTGGCAGATCCCCGAAGCGATCCAACATTTCATCGGTCAGATCCGAAGCATCCTCCTCACTGCGCAAAGACGCGATCTTCCGATACAGGTCCATTCTCTCGGCAGGATACGGCACGTAGGCTTCGGGAATAAAGCCGTCCATGGCAAGGTCCACCACGCATTCCACGGGGGGAGCGACCTTTTCTCCCTTTTCCTCAAGCACCGCGTCGTTCAGGATCTTCATATACATATCATAACCGATGCTGTCAAGATGTCCCGATTGCTCCGCGCCCAACAGATTTCCTGCACCGCGAATTTCAAGGTCGCGCAAAGCAATTTGGAATCCTGCACCGAATTCCGTATATTCCCGAATGGCTTCCAGACGCTTCACCGAAACCTCCGAAAGCATCTTTCCCTTGCGGTAGGTCAGATAGGCGTACGCCTTTCGATCGCTTCGGCCTACGCGGCCGCGAATCTGATGCAGCTGGGACAGTCCGAAGTGGTCTGCATTCTCCACGATCAAGGTATTGGCATCGGGCAGATCCACACCGGTTTCAATAATCGTGGTGCACAGGAGAATGTCGATCTCCTTATCCATCATTTCTTTCCAAATATCCGAAAGACTGTCCTTATCCATTTTTCCGTGACCGATGGCAATGGACGCATCGGGGAATTCCCGCTGAAGCCACGGCTCTACTGCCTGTAGCTCCTCAATGTTGTTGTGTAAATAAAATACCTGTCCGCCGCGGCGAAGCTCTCTGCGAATCGCCTCCAAAATCAGTCCACGATCGTATTCCAAAACGTAGGTCTGCACGGGGAAACGGTCCTCGGGCGCTTCTTCCAAAAGGCTCATATCCTTAATACCCGAAAGGGCCATATTCATGGTTCTCGGAATGGGGGTTGCGGTCAGCGTTAAAACGTCCACCCCGCGGGAAAGCTCCTTCAGTCTCTCCTTATGAGTCACGCCGAAGCGCTGCTCCTCGTCAATAACAAGAAATCCCAGATCGGAAAACTGCACGTCTTGCTGTAAAAGTCGGTGGGTACCCACCAAAATATCGATCTGTCCCTGACGCAAACGCTCCAAAATGCGCGTCTGCTCCTTTTTGGTTCGGAAACGGGAAATCATTTCCACTTTTACGGGGTATCCGCGAAAACGGGACAGAATATTCTGATAATGCTGCCAAGCCAAAATGGTGGTAGGCACCAAAATCGCGGCCTGCTTCCCATCCATTACACATTTGAAAACGCCTCGCAGTGCCACCTCGGTTTTACCGAAGCCAACGTCACCGCAAAGAAGTCGATCCATGGGAACAGGCTTTTCCATATCCGCCTTGATCTCGGCGGTGGCACGGAGCTGACTGTCCGTCTCTCCGTAAGGGAAAGCATCCTCAAACTCCGTCTGCCAGGTGGTGTCGGGAGAAAAGGCGTAGCTTTTCATTTTCTGTCTTTGAGCGTAAAGAGCAATGAGCTTTTTGGCAATATCCTTTGCGCCTGCCTTGGCTTTTGCGGTTGCCTTTTGCCAATCGTTTCCGCCCAATTTGTTCAGCTTCAGATGACCACCGTCGGTTTTGGGCCCGATGTATTTGGAAACCGAATCCAAATTGGCACAGGGCACGTACAGCACGTCACTGCCCGCATAAGCAATTTTAATAAAGTCCTTTTGAGATCCGTCGGCGGAACGCATTTTTTCCACACCGCGGAACACACCGATACCGTGACTTGTGTGTACCACGTAATCGCCTACCGCCAGATCCTGATAGGACAGAAGCTTCTTTTGAGCACTTGCCTTGACTCCGCTGTGATCCCGCTTTTTCTTTTTGGACTTTACCGCAAAGCTTTGGGTATCCCGAAGAAGAGCAACCTTTGATTCAGAAAGTTCAAATCCATCCCGAATCAGTTCTCCCCCAAGGGCAGAGCGAGACAAAATTCCCACCGTACCCGTCGGGATCTCCTCCTCGTCCCCCGTAAGGCGCAGGGCTTCCTTTTCCACAGAACGAAAATATTCCAAAAGGTTTCCTGCCGAAAGGGAATTTTCGCACAAAACCAAGGTGCGATACCCTTCCGCCTGCAGTTCTTCCACGTCCTGCAAAAGTCCATCCAAATCCCGAAAAGCACGGGAGGAGGTTCTGGTTACAAAGGAAAAAATTCCGTCGGGAGCGATTTTACTCTTTCCCGCGAAAAAGTTTTCCATCAAAAGGGTGCGGCGCTGAGATAAAATCCCGCACAGCTCCTCAAAATCCATTAAAAGACGGATATCCTCGGGGGGAAGAAGGGTCTTGTTATCCTCAAACAAGCCTTTCAGTTCTTCTTCCAAAAGTCTTTGGCAAATCTCCAAAACCGTCTTTCCCTCGGACTGACCGTAGAGAAACACCATACTTTCGGACATATATTCCAAAAGCGTGGAAAAACGGTAGATCAAGGGCAAAAACAAATCCTTGGCAAAGTCCATTCCCGCCTCGATCTGTTCCAACATCCCTCGAATGAAAACGCGCTTTTCCTTTTCCTCAGGACAGCTTTTATCCGCCGCCTCACGCATATACGCGCAAATGGTCTGTCGGTCCTCCGAGGAAAAATTGATCTCTGCCGCAGGAAGCAAAACGATGCTCCCCGCGTTTTCGATTCTTCGCTGTGTAACGGGATCAAAGCTTCCGATGGCATCGATTTCGTCTCCGAAAAATTCAATGCGGTAAGGGCAAGGCTGCCCCGTAAGAAATACGTCCACAATATCGCCGCGTGTGGCATACTGACCGACACCCTCCACGCGGTGGGAAAAAGCATAGCCCGCTTCGGAAAGCAGTCGGATCAATTCCTCTTTTTCCAAAGCATCCCCTACGGAAAGACTCTTTCGGTGACGCGCCATCACTTCGGGCGGCAACGTTGCCTGGCAAGCAGCCTCAAAGGTGGTTACCACACAGTCCCAGTCCCCGGAAGCAATTCGTCCGAGTACCTGCAAACGCTGCGTGGAGAAATCGCGGCTGGCAGAATCCATCCGCACCAAAGAAAAATCTCTGGCGGGAAAAAAGAGCGCGCCGGGGTAAACCGTGGAAAGCGCCTTGTGTACCTGCATGGCTTCAGTTTCATCGGGAAACAGCAATAATGCCTTCTCACCCGTGGCACGAAGCACCGCCGCCGGAAACAGTTCCTTTGCGGCGGAGGCGATTCCCGTTACCAAAACAGGCTTTTTCTCTTTTTTCAGTGCGGCAAGCAGAGGTTCAAAAGCCTTCTCCTTCCGCAAAAGTTCAAGTAACAGCATGGTACTCCAATTCGTCCTTTATCGAAACCGATTTTATTTTACTCGGTCAAATGAATTTGACGGGTGGCAATACATCTGCCCGTGTCGGGGTCAATGTCAAAAACAGCGCCCCAAGCCTCGGTTTTTCCCTCTGCCACCTCGTAATAGGTGGGCATATGGGTAGTAAATTTTGCAATGGCAATTTCTTTTTTCATTCCCAGAACAGAGTCCTGACCACCGACCATACCAAGATCGGTAATATATCCCGTTCCCCCGGGCAAAATGCCAAGGTCCGCCGTGGGGATATGGGTGTGCGTACCGAATACGGCGGCAAATTTTGAATCGAAACAGGAAGCAAAGGCTTTTTTCTCTCCCGTAGCTTCCCCGTGGAAATCACATAAGGCAAAGTCGTAAGCGCCCTTCTCCCGTTCCAAGATCCGTTCCACCGCTTCAAAGGGCGATGTAAGCGCTTCCATGAAAAGGGTTCCCATCACGTTAATTACCAGCACCTTCAATCCCGAAAGTTTCAGGATGGTATACCCCTTGCCGGGGCAGGTTGCGGGGTAATTACAAGGACGGAGCAGAGAATCTGCTCCGTCCAGAAGATCATAAACGCTTCTTTGCCTGAAAACATGATTCCCCGTTGTAATCAAATCCACTCCCGCGGCATACAGCATTTCCGCAGATTCCGGATCGATACCGCCTCTCCTGGCGGAATTTTCTCCGTTTGCAATGACCAGATCCGCGCCCTCCCTCTTTCTCAGTTCGGGTAATACCTTGCGGAGAAAGAAGCAGCTTTTTTCGCCGACCACGTCGCCAAAGCAAATGAGTCGAAAGGCTCTTGTTTTCATTTTGTCGTCTTTTCTATTTCTTATTTTGCGTACTCTACGGCACGGGACTCACGGATCACGTGAATCTTGATCTGTCCGGGGTACTCCATTTCCGCCTCGATCTTGCGGGCGATGTCGTGAGCAATAAACGCCATATTTTCATCGTTAACTACTTCCGGCTTCACCATCAGGCGCAGTTCTCTGCCTGCCTGAATGGCAAAGGATTTCTCCACGCCGTTGTAGGAATTGGCGATTTCTTCCAGCTTCTGAAGTCTCTTGATGTAGGATTCCAGATTCTCACGTCTTGCACCGGGACGGGCCGCGGAAACCGCGTCTGCCGCCTGAACGATAATTGCCACCAAAGTCTGGGGCTCTATATCGTTGTGGTGCGCCTCGATGGCGTGAATCACATCCTTGTTCTCGCGATACTTCTTGGCAATGTCTGCTCCGATCTGGGTGTGGCTTCCCTCAACCTCGTGGTTCAAGGCTTTGCCGATATCGTGAAGCAAACCTGCTCTTCTTGCCAAAACAGGATCTACGCCAAGCTCGTCAGCGATCATTCCTGCAATGTAAGAAACCTCAACGGAGTGCTTGAGCACGTTCTGTCCGTAGCTGGTACGGTACTTCAAACGACCCAAAAGACGGATCAGTTCGGAATTCATACTGTGGATACCGCAAGAAAGAACTGCCTGCTCACCCTCGCTCTTGATGGTTGCCTCAACCTCTTTGCGGCTCTTTTCAACGGTCTCCTCAATTCTGGCGGGATGGATACGTCCGTCACTCATCAATTTTTCGATGGTGAGTCTTGCGATCTCGCGGCGCATGGGATCAAAGCTGGAAAGGGTGATCGCTTCGGGGGTATCGTCAATGATCAGATCCACACCGGTCAAGGTTTCAATGGTACGGATGTTTCTTCCTTCGCGTCCGATCAGTCTGCCCTTCATATCGTCATTGGGCAGAGCAACTACGGAAACGGTTGCCTCGGTCACGTGGTTTGCGGCAATGCGCTGAATGGCACCGGTAATCAGGTCTCTCGCCTTATTCTCGGCGTTCTCTTTCAGTTCTGCCTCAATTTCTGCCATACGAATGGACGCGGCGTGCTTCGCCTCATCCTCATAGCGCTGGAACAAAATGTTCTTCGCTTCTTCTCCGGTCATACCGGCACACTTTTCCAGAATGGCAATTTCTTCAGCCTTCAGCTTATCAAGCTCGGCTTTCTTTTCATCAGCCTCTTTCAATTTGGTTTCAAGGGTTTCTTCCTTGCGTTCCAAATTTTCCATTTTGCGATCCAGATTTTCTTCTTTCTGGATGGCACGCTTCTCCATACGGGAAACTTCGTTTCTTCTTTCTTTGATCTCGCGATCGGCTTCGTTCTTATTGCGAAGCACTTCTTCCTTCGCTTCCAAAAGAAGTTCTTTTTTTCTCTGTTCGCCTTCTTTGCGTGCTTCGTCTACGATTTTCGCAGCCTGACCTTCCGCCGTGCCGATTTTACTTTCGGCAATACGCTTGCGGTAAATCATACCTGCCGCAAAACCGACAATGAGCGTCAGCACCGCAACGGCTACATAGATGATGATTTCCATTATGTACTTGAACACCTCCTTGCTTTTTTCATTACGATTTTCATCGGAACAAGATTTCATAATGACGCATTATCAATACGCCCTTATATTGTACCTTAAAATCGCAGTTTTTGTCAATAGATAATGTTCAAAAAGTACGGATTCACTAGGCTTTTTCTGATTGTATTTTCTCTTTCAACCAGGCGATCGCAGAGGATAAAGTTCCCACCTCGTCCACCAGTCCCGCCTCCAATGCTTCCGCCGCTTCCACCACCGTTCCGATATCCGTTGCCATATCGTAGCGGCCGTGCATCCACTCCTCCAAACGTTCCGGGGAAATGTGAGAATGCTCCACGATAAACCGCACGATTCTCTCTTGCATTTTCCGCAGATATTCAAAGCTTTGAGGTACACCCAAAACCAATCCGTTTATGCGGACGGGATGCACCGTCATGGTAGCGCTTTTGGCAATAAAGGTTCGTTTTGCCGCCACAGCCAAAGGGATGCCGATGGAGTGTCCCCCGCCCAAAACGAGCGCGGCAGTGGGCTTTTTCATTCCTGCGATCAATTCCGCCATACAAAGACCCGCCTCCACGTCACCGCCCATGGTATTGATCAAAAACAAAACGCCCTCGATTTCCTCGTTTTCCTCCGCAGCCACAAGACTTGGCAAAATATGCTCGTAGCAGGTTGACTTCACCCCGGGCGGCAACGCCGCGTGCCCCTCGATCTGTCCCGCAATCACCAAGGTTTGCAAGGTGGGATTCTTTCCCGTTACCACCTGTCCCAGCTGGATCATTTGCTGTCGCGCCTCTCCTTCACGGTTCTTTTCCTGCATTTCTTCCTCACTCATTGGGCTCTCCTTTCTAAATTCACAAATTTTTAACCATATTTTCCCCGAATGTGCTATGCTTAATACATCAAATCAAGAGGTTTTTCTATGAAAAAGATACTTTGCTTTTTACTCCTTTTTTCTTTTGTCCTTTCTGCCGCCGCCTGCGGCAAGGAAACTGCATCCGCGACCGCGGACAGCACCGACGTTTTTTCGCCTCTGTTCCGCTTTGTGGTAAGCGAGGGAAAAGGCTCGGAAACCCGCATCATCTACCTTCCCAAAAGTGACGGTTTTCTCTATCTGCACCCCGGCGAGGACGGCGGTGTAACAGGCGGCTTCGTCTCACCCAACCGTTCCGTTTCCAGCGAGGCAATGTTCAAAACCACCGCTTCCATTTCCAATATTTTGGTGTGGGAGGATGAAAAGGACCGCGCCCATCTTTTGACCGACAAAGAACTTTTCACCCTGCTCTTGAAGGAAAACGGGACCCATCGCACCGAACTTCCCGCAGATTTTACATTCTCCAATCCCGTCTCCTACAACGACCTTTCCTTTATCAATGAAAAAGATGGTCTTCTCCTGCTGCATCCCGTAGACTTCCAAGAAACCTACGTTCTGGCTCAAAACAGTGCCCTTCCCGATTTCGCGGAACTGATTCTTCCTACGGAAAACGGCAAAAAGCTGTGGTACGCCAAAAGTGACGGAAACGGCGCTTACAAAGGAATCGGCTTTTTCGAATACGGCTCCAACACCCCTCTGGGCAACGAAAATTTCGAATTTGATTCCTATCAGCGCATCGGTAATACCGCGGTGCTCTTTACCCGCATTCTGGAGGACGGCGGCGCTCTTTACGTCTATCGCAATTTAGAGAACGGCACCACCCACTCTCTGGTTTCCGACGTGGTTTTCCAAGGCGTTTCCACCGATCCCTCGGGAAAAGTCCTTTGCGGCGGACTCCCCGTAGGTGAAGGGGGTAAAATCCAAATTTTCGACCTGGAAAAGGGCACGAAAAAAGGCGAATATGCCATTGATTACGGCACACCCGCCAAAAGTCTTGCCATTTCCTCCGATGCAAAAACCCTTCTCATTGCCGTAGGAAAAGACAAGGACGAGATTCTGGGAACCCTGGATCTGACAAAATTTTAAATGAAGATGAAAAAGCACTTGGCGCTGCTGCCAAGTGCTTTTTATTTTTTATTCGTCCTTTCTTTGAAAAGAAAGAACCAAAGAAACTTCAAACAAAAGATTTTCAAACGTAGGGGAGGCAACCTGCCTCCTGCAGGCGGACGCAGAGAATTACGAAAACCCGCTTTGCCCCCGCAAAATTCTTGATGTTCCGTAGGGTCCGACGTCCTCGACGGCCCGTTTTAACGTAGGGGAGGCAACCTGCCTCCCGAAGGCGGACGCTTTTTGAAAAAAGCTTGGCAAAAACTTCAAAAAGGGAAAAGAAAAAATGGATCTCTTTTCCAGTTGAAGTTTTCGGAGGTTTGGAACACTTTTTCAAAAGGGTTCCAAGAAACGAAGTCACAGCCGTTTTTACAAAGCAGAAAAAGTGTCGAGCCACAGTCTCTTTATAATCTCATGCCCCTGCGCCGTAGGATGCACCCCGTCACGGGTCCAATATTCGGGCGGCGCGGAAAGGCACGCCTTGTCAAAAGCAGGCTGCAATTGGATCAAAGGAAGACCGTAGCTTTGTGCAAGCTTTTTCACCACTTCCGCTTTTTCAGGCACCTCGGCTTGGAAACGTTCCCATCGATCGGGCTTTTCTTCCGTGTTGCAGGTAGCGGTGCCGTGCAAAACAAAAGGCTCGATCAGCATCAGCTTCGTTTGGGGCAAAGCCTCTCGAAGCTCATCCAAAAGCATGGAATAAATCTTCTCAAATTTTGGAGTTGCCACTCCGTTTTCCTTGGCAATTTCGTGCCAAACGTCGTTGACGCCAATGTAAATGCTGGCATAATCGGGAGCAAGATTGATAAAATCCACCTTGATGCGAGCATATAAATCCACAATACGGTTTCCGCTGATACCGCGATTGACAAACTCAAATTCATCGGGGCGGTCCATTCCCAGAGAAGCCTTGACCAGGTTGGCGTAGCCGCTTCCCATTCCGTAAAATTCCTCCCTTTTCCGACCGCAGTCGGTAATGGAATCCCCTTGGAATAAAATTCTCTTTGTCATGTTCTCCTCCTTACAGTTCATCTTAATATACGCTGGTGTGCTCCGTTTCGTTTAAGAATACGACCTTTTCAGGTGCCGTAAGGTCTGCAAAGGTCATATTTTGATACTGCTCCTTGGGAAGCGCCACACCCTTTTCACCCACGACGATACAAGTTTTTTCGGAACAGATTCCGTCTATTTGCACGTTGAGAAACGCACAATCCTCAGCAGCCTTCAACACGGCACCCTCTTTGATTTCGCTGTCCCGCAAAAGAATATTTTTGATCATGGGATCACGGCCGATCACGTCGTAACCACCATCCTCACCGGAAATAGCGGCTCTCCGACAACGAATATCCTGCAAAATTGCACCCTGACAACCACGTCCCAAGGTCAAAGCGCCCGAAACAGCAAGGTGCTCTGCTCTAGGGTAAATGCAAAAGTCCATACGGAGATCACCCGCGATCTCCATATTCTCCAAAATCAGATGATCCGTGTGGCAAAAGTACAGATTTCCCACAATCTTTCCCCCTTTGCCCTCC
This sequence comes from Eubacteriales bacterium, assembly GCA_045657125.1. Lineage (GTDB taxonomy): Bacteria > Bacillota > Clostridia > Oscillospirales > SIG627 > RGIG5579. Next base: position 7,490 of record JAZOSM010000128.1, on the reverse strand, counting down.
AGATAAATGCGCTCGGACACAAGAGAGAAGTTTCTGACAATCTCGTTTTGCAAATTGCCGTAAAGGGTCGCACCGTCCAGTACAAAGTGCATATGATCGGGAACGGTGATCGTCTGCTCGGCACGGTAGGTCCCTTTCAGAACCACTCTGCAAATATCTTCTTTTTTGGCATAGTCCAATGCCTTTTGAATCTTTTCTCCGTCACTTCCCTCAAAATCCTCGGGAGTCACGTATCCTCTTATTTTCCATTCAAGCATCTTGATATTCCTCCCCATTTACCGTGATCTTGGAAGAACCAAGCTTCTTGCAAACCTTGGCAACCCCGTTCATATCACAATTTTCAAAGCGAACGTTAAGGCCGTCCTCTGCCTGGCAAAGGTACTCGATCCCGTTTGCAAAAACGTTTTTGACGCAAAGATCGCCCGAGGTAGCGGGCATATTAACAACGGTGGTAGGCACGTAGAGATCCACGAACCCGCGCTGGGAATCGCTGTGCATTGCAGTGTGGTAGAATCCGTCCACCGTAATGTTTTTCAGCACGCAACCGAAGCCCACCGTGCTAAGTCCCGTAAAGCAGGTATTGAAGGTTTTGATATTGGTAAAGGTGGAGTCGGCGCATCCGTCGTCAAAGCGCAAAGCGCTCTTTCCGCGGGAATAGACGTTTTTCGCGTGAATCTGCCGCAGGTCACCGATCTTTGCACGGCAAACCTTCACGTACAGCGCGCCTTGAGTTCCGATACCAATGGCGGCGTTACACTTGTGCTTGGTGGCATAGTCGGAGGTATCCATAATGGTGTCAATGTCCACGTCGTGCACCTGATTGCCGTCCTGAGTCAAAAGGCGCACGTTGAGCATACGGTTGGCATCGGATACCACGTTGCGAATTTTCACGTGGGAAATATCGGAGGATTTCCCCTCCACCGCCGCAGCTCTTTCATTCACACCGGAAATGGCAGTCATGGCAATGGTATCATCACCCGTTCTGCCGGTGATGTTCTCCATTTCAAAATGATTGCAACCCAGTCTCAAATCAATTCCGTCCATATTGGGAACGTGAGGAATCGCGTGGAAATCAATGTTTTTGATCTTAACGTCTCTGCAATAAATGTGGTTGATCGCCCAATGGCGCTGAAATTCAATGTGCAGATTTTCCACGCGGAGATTCCGCACGTTGATCCACAAAAGCATCTGATTTACCTGACAACCGCAGGGGAAACCGAACTTTCTTCCGGTTCTCTCCAAAATCCCGTTGTGCACGCCACCCGAAAGGCACACGTTGCCTACACCGAGAAGGGCAATGTCGTGATCCTCTGTCTCCAGAGTTTTCTTCTCCAAAAGGGCATTCTCGTTGCGGAACATGTTGTCAAATACGCCCGTTTCCTGCACCATAAAGCAGTTATCCAGAACAATGGTCATACAGCTGGGCACCACAATGGCGCGGCTGATCCTCCACTCATTTTTATCGGTGCGCAAATTGTATCTCGGGATTACGATCTTTCTGCAGCCGTCCTTCACCGCCGCTTCAATGGCGTTTTGAATGGTACCGCTGTCGCAATCGGAAAACAATTCTTCCTGATTGCAAGAAATAAATTCCCTCACGTCTCCACTCCCCTTTTTTTATAAATTTCGAAACGCTTCGTCTCTAGACTCATTTTAAATTCCCTCACCCGAAAAGTCAATATAAACGCAAAAAAAGAACGACTCGGTCGAGTCGTTCTTTTTTGTTATTCACAGTGATAGGTTTTTGCGCCGTCGCACAGCATTTCGATGAATTTTTCTGCCAGAGCAGAAAGCTTTCTGTCCGATCGAACGATGTAACCGATGATGTAAAAATCATCGCTTTCCAAGGGAATGCTTACAATGCGGTCTTGATTCAGAAGGGAGGGCATAATTCCCGTTCCAACCGTGTAGCAATCACTTGCCAGAAGCACGTTCATAAGACTTGCTCTGTCGCTGATCTCCACCTGCTTATCACCGCAGGCGCCGGGGATCTCCTCGGTGAAAAAGGGGCTGCTGTGCTCCCCTTGCTCGTAGGAAACGTAAGGGTATTCCTTGAGCTTTTCCAAGGTAATAACCGAAGCGGTTGCCGCAGGGTGAGATTTTCGCAAAAATACGTGAGGCAAAGCCTTGAGCAGGGGTGTAAAGGTCAAACCCTTACCCGAAATAAAGCGCTCCATCACCACGCGATCCTTGTCCTTGATGGCAAGAATGCCGATGTCGCAAAAAGCAAGCTCCGTTTCGCGAATCACGTCGTAGGTTTTCATCTCCCGCAAGGAAAAGCGAAAATGGCTTTCCGTCGTTTCATTCAGAAGCTTACCGAACACATCCGCTACAAAATCGTAATGCTGTGTGGAAATATTCAAATGATTCAGATGGCGTTTTTCTGCAAAACGGCCCAAGATCAGATCGTTTTGCTCCGCAATGGCACGGGCATATTGAACAAACTCAACCCCCGCCTCAGTCAAATACACACCGCTTCCCGCGCGTTCAAAAATCTTGATGTTCAGTTCCTGCTCCAGGGACTTAACACTGACGGAAAGACTGGATTGCGCAACATAAAGCTGCTTGGCGGCTTCATTGAGAGAACCGCACTCGGCAATCTTCAATATGTATTTACACTGTTGGATCGTCATCGTCCGTTTCCTTTCCGTTTGCTATTTTTCAAAATCAATTTTCGGCAACTGCCAACGGAATTTCGTTGCAAGAAGCCTCATCAATATAATTATAGCAATGGATAGCAAAACTGCAATACTTTCAAAATAAATTTTTCCCAAAAAGTAAACGCAGCCGCCCAGAATGGATGCAACGGCGTATACGTGCTTTTTCAAAATAAAGGGGGTCTGATCCACCAAAACGTCCCGCAAAACACCGCCGCCCACCGCAGTGAGCATTCCCATACAGACGGAAAATACGAAACGCTCCGAAAAACCTGCCGCCGCACGCTCCACACCGATTACGGTAAATACCGCAAGTCCCACCGCATCGAAGTAATTGTTGATCACTTCCAGGCGCTTCTTGAAATCCCCGAAGGATTTTCGCTTCACATAAGACAGAACGAATACGAGAAGCGCCGTCATAGCCGCAAGAAGCAGCATCGGCACGTTGGAAAAAATTCCGGGAGGAATCTGTCCCATCAGCGCATCCCGCATAATGCCGCCGCCGAACGCGGTAATGCATCCCACGAAAATGACACCGAACAAATCAAGACTTCCCGTAATGGCAACCAAAGCGCCGGACACGGCAAAGGACACCGTTCCGATCAATTCCATCACAAGAATCAGTGAATCGCTCATAGTTTACAGTCCCATTTCTTCCTTTACCTGACGGAAGCACTCTGCAATGTACAGAATATCCTCTTTGGAAAGCGCCGCAGACATCTGCGTTCTGATTCTCGCCTTTCCGCGAGGTACAACGGGATAAGAGAAGGCAACCACGTAAACACCCTTCTCCATCATACGCTTTGCCATTTCAACCGCCTTGTGCTCATCGTAAAGCATTACGGGGATAATGGGCGTACCGCCGTCGATTACGTCAAGTCCGATCTCCTTTACCTTCTCGGCAAAGAGCTTGGTGTTTTCAAAAAGCTTTTCTCTGTAAGAGGTATCCGTCTCCAGCATTTCCAAAACCTTAATGGAGCCTGCTACAACGGCAGGAGCCATGGTGTTGGAGAAAAGATAAGGACGGGAACGCTGACGGAGCAGATCAATGATCTCCTTTCTGCCGGAGGTAAATCCGCCGGAAGCACCGCCCAATGCCTTACCGAAGGTACCGGTAATCACGTCAACTCTGCCGGAAACACCGCAGTGCTCGGGAGTACCTCTGCCGGTAGCACCCATAAAGCCTGCCGCGTGGCTGTCGTCCACCATAACCAGCGCGTCGTACTCGTCTGCCAGATCACAAATGGACTTCAGGTCTGCAACCAAACCGTCCATAGAGAATACACCGTCGGTTGCGATCAGTTTGATGCGGGCATCCTTTGCTTCTTCCAGTTTTGCACGCAGATCTGCCATATCGTTGTTCTTATAGCGGAATCTCTTTGCCTTGCAAAGTCTGACGCCGTCAATGATACTAGCGTGATTCAATTCGTCACTGATGATCGCATCCTCCTCGGTCAAAAGGGTCTCAAAAAGACCGCCGTTTGCATCAAAGCAAGAGGAGTAAAGAATGGTATCGTCCGTGCCGAGGAATTGGCTGACCTTCTTTTCCAGATTCTTGTGCAGCTCCTGAGTACCGCAAATAAAACGAACGGAGGAAAGACCGTAGCCGTATGCATCGTAAGAAGCTTTTGCGGCGGCAATCACATCGGGGTTGTTGCCAAGTCCCAGATAGTTGTTTGCACACATATTGATTACTTCTTTGCCGTCGGACAAACGAACCTTTGCTCCCTGGGGAGTGGTAATGATCTTCTCGTTTTTGGTCAGACCGTCTTTTTCGATCTGCTCACAGGTTTCCTTAAAATATTTCAATGCAGTTTTCATCGTATTTCTCCTTAGGATTATAAATTGCTCCAATCAAGGATGACCTTGCCGGATTTGCCGCTGTTCATTGCCTCAAAGCCCTTTTCAAAATCGCGAACGTCCATTCTGTGGGTAATGATCTCGGAAATATCCAGACCGCCCTGCAGCATCGCAGACATCTTATACCAGGTTTCGTGCATTTCTCTGCCGTAAATCCCTTTCAGAATCAGTCCGTTGAAGATAATCTTGTTCCAATCCACCTTAGCATCCGCCTTCAGAATACCCAAAAGTGCGATTTTACCGCCGTGGATCATGTGATCGATCATGGTGTTCAGCGCGATCTCGCTACCCGACATTTCCAGACCGATGTCAAAGCCCTCGCGGATGGAAAGAGATTCCATTACGTCCTTCAGGTTCTCTTTCGTGGTATTTACGCAATATTGAATGCCAAGCTTTTTGGCAAGTTCCAATCTGCTGTCGTTGATATCGGTAATCACAACGCGTCTTGCGCCGACGAACTTGCAAACCGCCGCCGCCATAATACCAATGGGTCCCGCACCGGTGATCAGTACGTCCTCACCTACCAAATTAAAGCAAAGCGCCGTGTGAACCGCATTTCCAAAGGGATCGAAAATAGAATACATTTCTTCGGAAATACCGTCCTCACATCTGCGCACGTTTTCCTGAGGAATCACAAGATACTCTGCGAAAGCGCCGTTGCGATTAACACCTACGCCAATGGTCTCCTTGCAGAGATGTCCTCTGCCGGACAAACAGTTTCTGCACTTACCGCAAACGATATGTCCCTCACCGGAAACAAGTTCTCCTACTTTCCAGTTTCTTACGTTTTCACCGATCTCCACGATCTCGCCCACGTATTCGTGACCGATCACAAGGGGAGTTTTGATGGTGTTCTGAGACCACTGATCCCAATTGTAAATGTGAAGATCCGTTCCGCAGATGGCAGTCTTGTGAATTTTGATTTTCACGTCACCTTTGCCGCAGACGGGTTCGGGAACTTCCTCCAACCAAAGTCCTTTTTCGGGGAACTTCTTTACCAATGCTTTCATAAATTATACACCTCTCTTAAAACAATCATACATTTTATTGTACCGCTTTTTCCGAAACTGTGCAAATATCAAAAAACTATCAAAATCGTTCAAAAAAAACGAAACTGCGCTTGCAGTTCTTTAAACGATCATGGTGATTCCGCTGACGATCATTCCGATATAAATGACCGTTTTCAGCATTTTGGCATTCAATCGGTCGAACACCCTCTTTCCCAGAGCATCTCCCAGCATACAGCCTGTGATTCCCACCAAGGCACAAAAAAGGATTTCCCCCGTCACGATGCCGCTTGCGGCACGGCTTGCCACGGAATAAAGATTGGTAACGGCAAAGTAAAATTGAATCGTAGCAAAATAAGCGTCCTTGTCCGAAAGGGCGTTGCTCAGATACAACACCACGGGAGGCCCTCCCGTAGAAAAAAGTCCGTTCAAAACACCGCCCGCGCATCCTGCCAAAGCGCCGCCCGTTGGCGTAGCGCGAAAATGAATGCGGTGAGAGAAAAAGAGAAAATACAAACTCAAAAGCACCAAAACCGCACCCAGAAGAATCTGAAAAATTTCTCCTGAAACCATTACGGAAAAATAAACCGCCGCAGGGATGGAAATAAAAGCGGCAAGGAGCATGGGGATCACCGTCCGATACACCACGCACCTACGGTACTTAAAGCCGTTGTAAGAGGAGGTCACACAGGAAAACAGGGTCGAAACCGTTGCCGCCGCCGGAAGCGAGGGCATAAAGTGGGGCAAAAAGGTCATGGCAAAAATTCCAAGTCCAAAGCCGCTGACCCTCTGAACAAAGCCCGCGCCAAAGCCTACCAATATCAAAAGACACGCCTGCAAAAGGTCCATCCTCTCACCTCCTTTTTTCTTTCATTGTTATCTTAAAATTTCCACGGATTCATTTCAGTCCGCATTTTTCATACAGCGCCTTTTGGGTGTATTGTAGCATAAAAGCGACAACAAATCAATGCGGATCATCGTATATCATCATTGCGAAAGCGCTTTTTTTACACCCCAAAAGGTGTGATGCTGATATACCCTTGCTTTCGCAATGGATAATAAAAAATAAGCCGTAAAATTCACGGCTTATTTTTGTTATTGCATATTCTGTTTTGCAGTGTTGAGAGAAGCAACATTTACAAATACAAAATCCTTTCAAATGAAGCACTCGCTCTCGCTCGCGTGAAGCGGCAGCTTTGCCGCCATGAAGCATTTTGTTTCGCAAAATATGAAGCAAAGCGCACACTAACTTTCAATGTTCCCGCAGGGAACGCCTCATAGCCGAAGGCGACTTCATTTTTTATGCACCGCAGGTGCGTCTCACTTTTGAACCATATATGAACAATTTGGAATTCATCCAACCGACTTATCTGCAAAAGAGCCAGCTTATTAACATCATAATTCCACCAAGCAAAAATGATATAATACTAACCCAATGACCTAAGTATTGTTTTATGATAATAGCAACAAAATTAAACAGTCCTATTCCGAAGATAAATCCACCTGCAAAACCGAGCATTACCCATCCGCTATCTGTACCAACGAAAACGCTAAACATTATAGCAGGCAAAAGCAATACGGTAATACCAAGTAAGACTAAAAAAATATAACCGATAGGATGTTTTGCCTTAAATTCCTCATCAGAAGATGCATAGAAAAAACTTCTGTAATTCTCTGGCGGTGTCCAACCTAATTTCCTGTGTTTTCTCTTTTTACTCATGGTATCATCCTTTTATCAAATTCTTATTTATCAAGATAATTATATCACACATCATCTAAAATTACAATCGGGTGCGGGTGTGAAAAATCAATGCAAAGAATTGTATGTAATGAAATATCGCTATGCGATATGAAATAATCCTTACGGATTATGAAATATTTTGCCGCTGGCAAAATGTGAAATAAAATTCGTTCCTCATATGCCGTAGGCATATTTCATACGCGTCAGCGTATTTCATATTGCGTA
>JAZOSM010000127.1:0-2054 GCA_045657125.1 Eubacteriales bacterium | reverse complement strand
GCTTTGCGGCGAAATGCCGCAATTTTCGCCCGTTGATTGATGATATTTTGAGATTTTTCAAGCGAAAACCGCAAATTCCGCGGCACGCAAAAGCCTACCGTCGGCTTTTGCGCGCGGGGGCTTCGTCAGTGACTCAGCCCCCTTTTTTTATGCGGTGGTGAGTGCTTTTTCCATTGCCTCAAAAAGGAGCGCTTTGTCGCTTTCCGAAAGAATGGCATACACCACGTAGTTTCCAAACGTCCTTACCTCTGCGTCTGCAAGCTTTTTTGTTTCTTTGGGCATATAGGAATCGTAAAAGGTATGATTCTTTTCATAGCTTTTTAAAAGATAGTCTTCCTTGATCAGCTTTGCAAGATGCTCGGCATTTTCACCCGTGACGTGAAAAAATCCGATTTCATCCAAGACGGTCGGTTCTTTTTTATAGAGAACCGTGTGTTCTGTCACGTAGTCGGGAAGTGAAATATAATCTGCCAATAAATCGGTGCTATCAATCAAATACTCTCTGTTGAGTGCATTTTGAATTTCGGACAGCTCGTTGATGCTGACGTCGTCCCGATACGAACGGGCTTTCGCACAAGAAAGCAGCAAGATCGTGAGCGAGCAGAAGCAAAACAGCAAAATAAACAGTCGTTTCATCATTGAAATCCTTTCCGGAGGCGGTGTGGAGGAAAATCCCGTATTCCGGTACACCGCGCATCCTACTTTTGGTTGGCTGCAAGAAAAGAAAGTAGGGAAACGTAAGCTTCGTTGGTCAAATGGATTCCGTCCCCCGCATCGAATTTTTCTTGCAAAGCACCGCTTTCGGTGCGCAGCACCGAGGCGGTGTCCAAAAAGCTAACCTTTTCAATCTCCTTTGAAAACGCAAGAAGGTGTTGATTGATCCTTGAAATATATCCGTTCACCCTCTCAAGATCACAACCGAAGGTGTCGGCACATCGGATGGGGTAAACGGACTGAATCAGAATCTCTGTTTTTGGAGACAGCTCCCGGATGCGATCGATCAAGCGCCTGTAATCCTTTAAAAACAGGTCCGGATTCTTTTGAAAAAACAAAATTCCGTTGAGCCCGAAGGAAAGGATGAGGCGACGCGGTTGTTCTACGGTAACGGCTTCCTCAAAGGTCATTTGACTAACTGTGCCGTTTGGATCGATATAGTTGACACGGGAGGTTGAGGTGCGTCTGTCAAGCATACGCGTTCCGCTTTCATCCCTCCAAACGTGGCGTCTTAGGGTGGGAGTATCCAAAACTCCTCCAATTCGGGCAAGGTGCGCGGTTGTGGATTCTCCGAAGAAAAAAGTTCCGTCGAGCAGGGATTCCAAGTGCAAATCCCCCTCTTCTTCATAAAGGATATTAAAAAAAACACCGTCTGTTCTCGGAAACGTTCCCGGGTGCGGAACGCTGAAGAGAAGAGACGGTGCCGTCAACAGTGCCAGTATTTTCTTTTTGACGGAATTTGTTTTCATGCTTTCATATCCTTTTAGCGGCGTTTTTGTTCTCCGCTTTTTTTGTTTGTGCGAAGAATATGTATGACGCAAACGCTGATCCAGTAAATCATGGAGAAGAGAAGGAAGAAGAAAAATGCCATGGGGAAGGAAAACGTTGTCCCCGAAGGGAGAACGAGGAAGAGCACCAAGGAAAGAATCGTAATGATATAATGGAACAGCCATCTGAGAAACGTGGAAAGTCTTTGGACACTCAAAAGAAGTCCTGCTGCCGACATGCAAAGTCCAAACGGTAAAAACAGCAGATAAGACAGCGTAGAAATATAATCCATGTCGGAAAGAAACAAAATTCCGATCAGAAGCATGGAGAGAGAGAGCACCGTGAACCAGACGCAGGCGTCACGAAGCCATTTTTTAAGAATTTGAAGAGGTTTCATTGCGGTTCCTCCGTTATGTATTTTGATTCGCGGTTGAGGGATGTATGAAAGGAAGTTCATTCCTCGCTTGGGTTTCTTTGTTCGTCAAAAAATGCGCTTTTCTGATTCGGTCACCACACGGCAAGAGCGAATTCCGTAGTAGCGGAATGCTTCGACCGCACTCTCGTTGATCTCC
>JAZOSM010000126.1:0-17390 GCA_045657125.1 Eubacteriales bacterium | reverse complement strand
ATACTTAGCTGCGTTAACCTTAACGCCGGGGCCCATTGTGGAAGCAACAGCACAGGACTTGATGTACTGACCCTTAGCAGCAGCGGGCTTAGCCTTAACAACTGCAGCCATGAGAGTGTCAAGATTTTCTGTGAGCTTCTGAGCACCGAAGGAAGCCTTACCAACGGGGCAGTGGATGATGTTCTGCTTGTCAAGACGGTATTCAATCTTACCTGCCTTAGCATCTTCAACAGCCTTAGCTACGTCCATTGTTACAGTACCTGCCTTGGGGTTAGGCATAAGACCCTTAGGACCGAGAACCTTACCGAGACGACCGATAACACCCATCATGTCGGGAGTAGCGATAACAACGTCGAACTCGAACCAGTTCTCGTTCTGGATCTTTGCAACCATATCTTCTGCGCCAACGTAATCGGAACCAGCCTCTTCAGCTGCCTTTGCGTTGTCACCCTTAGCAAATACCAGGGTGCGAACCTTCTTACCGGTACCGTTGGGGAGAACTACAGCGCCACGAACCTGCTGGTCAGCGTGACGGGAGTCAACACCCAGACGAACGTGAAGCTCGATGGTCTCGTCGAATTTTGCCTTTGCGGAGGCAATTACGTTTTCGATAGCTGCTTCGGTATCGAAGAGCTGATGCGTATCAAATGCGGCAACACTTGCCTGATATTTCTTACCTTTTTTCATGATTCGGCTCCTTTCTTACTCTTCCACAGTTACGCCCATGCTGCGCGCGGTACCTGCGATCATGCTCATAGCAGTCTCGACGGAAGCGGCGTTCAGGTCAGGCATCTTCTGGGTTGCGATGGCACGGAGCTGTTCCTGGTTGAGCTTTGCAACCTTGGTCTTGTTGGGAACGGCAGAGCCGGACTCGATACCTACAGCCTTCTTAATGAGGACTGCTGCAGGGGGAGTCTTGGTGATGAAGGAAAAGGTTCTGTCAGAATAGATGGTAATAACAACGGGGATAATCAGACCGATGTCATTTTTGGTACGCTCGTTGAACTCCTTACAGAAGTTGGGGATAGCGATACCGTGGGAACCCAGTGCAGGACCGACAGGGGGTCCGGGCATTGCCTTTGCAGCCGGGAGCTGGAGCTTAACATAAGCTACGATTTTCTTTGCCATAATTTTCTCCTTTCGTGGTGTTGCGGAAACCGAAGTTTTGGTTTCCTCCCACAACCGCCGCGTTTTGCGACAGCTATTTAAGCCTTGGCAGGCATTAAATCATTGTGAATTTTTAAAATAACTGAATCCAGGTGGCATCCAGTTCGATCTTGGTGTTTCTGCCGTGAAGATCGGCGAGAACCTTGACCTTTTTCTGATCCTGAGAAATTTCTTCTACAACTGCGGAAGAAATGTGTGCTGCCAAAGGACCGTTGATCACACGGACCTTGTCACCCACCTTAAAGGCGAGGGTTTCAGCGGCGCTTTCAACACCGAGTGCGGCTACTTCTTCATCGGAAAGAACAACGGGCATAGATCCCGGTCCGACAAAGCCCGTAACACCGGTAGTGTTGCGGATGATATGCCAACTCTCGTCGTTCATAATCATTTTCACCAGCACGTAACTGGGGAAGATTTTGCGCTCTGCGACACCGTCACCGCCTTCAGATTCCGGAATCTTTTCCATGGGAATCTTGATCGCGTGGATCAAATTGGAAACCTTGCGGTTTTCAACGATTTTCTCCAAATTGACGGCTACTTTGTTTTCATAACCCGAGTAGGTATGGACTACATACCAATGGGGAGTGAGATTGTCTTCGAGCATGTGCTTCCTCCTTAGGCGCCGATATTACCGAGGAGAAGGATAAGCTGGGTAAAGAGAAGGTCGAGTACACCGATGATGATACCGCAAACAACCAGAACTGCGACAGCGATGCCGGTGTCGTGGAGTACGCGATCTCTGGGATACCAAACAACCTTTTTCAGTTCGCTGCGATATTCACGGAAAAACCCACCGATCTTTTTGAAAAAGCCGGGTTTCTTTGCCTTCTTTTTGGTTTCCTTTTTCTCAGGAGTAGCTGCGGAAGTTTTTTTGGTTTCTTCTGCCATAATTGTTTCTCCTAAAATAAAACTTAAATTACTTGGTTTCCTTGTGCTTGGTGTGCTTGCGGCAGAACGGGCAGTACTTGTTCATTTCAAGTCTGTCGGGATCGTTCTTCTTATTCTTCATGGTATCGTAGTTTCTTTGCTTGCACTCGCTGCATGCAAGGGTAATTCTTTCTCTCATAATTTCCTCCGAATTAATTGCACCAAGCGGTGCTTATTCTCCCTCTTTTCGAAAGTCTATCCATAAAAAAAGACCCCGAGAGGTTTTTCTATTATAGCAAGGTATTCGTTTCTTGTCAAGAGTCTGCGTAAAAAAAATGCTTTTTTTCTAAAAAATGAAAAAAATTGTCTGCGGTGACAAAAAAATACGGAAAATCTCTTGTTCGAACCCCTTGTATTATGCTATAATAAAATAATAAAATGGAAGAAATATAAACGCGAGGGAATTGTGAAGCAACTTTTTTTGGAAGCGGGCAAGGTCCGCAATACCCACGCTCTGCGTGGAGAAGTGAAATTTGAATGTTATCTGGATGGCGTAAAGATGCTGAAAAGCATCCGCCGTCTGTATCTTTCGCCCAAAGGGGAAAAGGAACTTGAAATCCGTTCCGTGCGGGTGCAGGGAGACGTTTTCCTGGTGCTTTTTGACGGGATCGATACGGTGGAAGCGGCATCCGTGCTGAAGGGAAAGACCCTGTATGCTTCCCGAGAAGAATTGGACCCTGACGGAAAATTGGTGTTCTTTGCAGATTTGATCGGTCTGCCTTTGACGGAAGAAGGAACGGATACCGTTTACGGAACCATTTGCGAGGTGGGCAGCCGCGGTGCTGGGGAGCTTTTTACCGTGCGTATGGCAGACGGCAGAGAAATGTATTTTCCCGTTGTAAAAGAATGGATTGTATCCATGGACGCGGAAAAGGGCGTATTCGTTCATGCACCGGAGGGGATTTTTGACTGATGGCGGCAATTCGTTTTGATATTATGACTCTTTTTCCCGAACTGTGTGCAAACATTCTGGGCGAAAGTATTATCGGCAGGGCTCAGAAAGCGGACATCGTAGAGGTGCATTGTCACAATATCCGTGATTATTCCAAGGATAAATTCCGCAGGGTGGACGATACCCCTTACGGCGGCGGCAAGGGAATGCTGATGAAGCCCGATCCCATTTGTGATTGCTACGATGCCATTACCTGCGATGCTCCCGCCAAGCCCTATACGATTTATATGTCCCCGAAAGGGAATCTTTTTACGCAAAAAATGGCAAAGGAGCTTTCTCAAAAGGATCGGATTGTGATTCTTTGCGGTCATTACGAGGGTGTGGATCAAAGGGCGATCGACGCCATTGTGGACCAGGAGATTTCCATCGGCGATTACGTTTTGACGGGAGGAGAGCTTCCCGCTTGCGTTCTTGCGGATGCGGTGAGTCGTTTGGTTCCCGGCGTGTTGGCATCTCCCGAATGTTATGAAAAAGAAAGCCTGACCGACGGGCTTTTGGAATATCCCCAATATACCAGACCGTATGAATTTCGCGGAGAGAAGGTTCCCGACGTATTGATCAGCGGTCATCATGAAAATATTGAAGCCTGGCGCCGCGAGATGGCGCGCAGACTGACGGAAGAAAAAAGACCGGATTTGCTTATGAAGCCGGAGGAAGGAGCGTAAGATGGCAAAAGGGCGTTTAACGGGATCCTTTTCTCATTTCTTATATACGTTGGGAACTGCGATTCATTTTTCCCCTGCATCTGCCTTTGCGCATCCCCGAACCGAAAAAGACGTAGCGGAACGGGAAAAGCCTTTTTCCGCGTATCGACTGAAAATGAAAACTGCTTTGGCGAGAATGTGTGAGCAGAGCTTTTTTCTCGGTCTTTATTCCACTCTCTTAAGAATCTTTTTTACCACGCGCGTCCGTGCATTCGGCGTGTGTTTGTTCAGCTGCGGCTTTTTGCAGATTCTCTCCTACTTTTTGGGCGGCTACTTGCCTATGATTGCAGGAGATGAAAATAATCTTCTCTTTGGTGTAACGCTCATTTTTATGTCCATTCTGTGTTCTTTTACCAGAGGTGATGTAAAAGACGTTTTGAAAAAGAGCTTTTTCTATCGCATTTTCCTGGAACGGCTGTTTGGCTCGGACGGATGGGAATTCCCCGTGGGCAGAAGCGGCGACCACTTTTTTACAATGATTCTCTTTGGCGCGCTTTTGGCGTTTTTCTCGGTGATCTTTTCTCCGTTTACCGTTCTTTTATCCCTTTTGTTTTTGATTTTGGTTCTCTTTGTTTTTTATCAGCCGGAGGCGGGACTCGTTACCATAGCCCTGACGTTTTTTTGCGTATCCTTATCGGTAACGGCGTTTTTAACGGGGCTGACACTGATTGCTTTTTTGTGTAAATGTGCCGTGGGAAAAAGAACGCCGGTGTTCTCCTGGATGGATGCGGTGGTTTTCCCCGCGCTGATTCCTTTGCTTCTTGTAGAGAAGGGCCGTTTGCTTTTCTTTGTTTTCGCAGCATTGTATTTTTTGTCTCTGGGTCTTTTGCGAACGCTGGCTTCCATACGCAGGTTGATGGGGGCGTTTATGTTGGGCAGTGCTTTTTGCTCGGTTCTTCTTTTGGTGCGTTACGTTTTCTCAAGCTTTTTTACGGAAATTTTGTTCCGCTATCCCAATTTGGATAAAATTTTGTTTTTGGATGCCGACGAAACGATTTTGGCTCCCATTGTTATGGCGTTTCCTTTGGCGATCGGATTTTTCCGTTCGAAAAAAGGCAGTGCTACCTGGTTTTTTGCGTCGCTTGTTTCCCTTTTGCTTTTCGGCGCGGTATTCTGCGGCGGCGTTGCAATCCTTTGGAATGCATTGATTATTGCCCTTGTGGTTCAGAACGTGATGAGTTATCGTTTTTCCTTGGTTTGGCACGTGATCTTTGCCATTGTTCTGATTACCTGTCTGAACGTGATGCCTGCGGAATGGCTGCAGGATGCGTTTCACCTTTTTGATTTTGCCGTTATGGAGGAACGTGCGGGTGAGAGCATCGTTTCCCTTTTGGGCTTGGGAAGTCTGATCGGCACTTTGATCTTGACAGTCCTGCTTGGATATTTTCTGTTCGGCGTTATCCGTTTTTCATCCAAGGCAACCAGGGCGGAGGCTTTTCCCAATGTGTTGGGCGCTTTCTGCGGTATGATCGCCTTTGCCGTTTTCTGCTTTAGCGGTGTTTTCGTGGATGAAAAGACCATGCTGCTGTTCGCAATGCTTTTGGCTTTGCCGAGGGTATCTTTGATTTGTGCCCGACGGGAAGAAATCCGTTTGCCGTATTGAGAGGAGAAGCGATATGAAACATTCTGAAAACAGACGGACGAACGCGCTTTCCTTTTCCTACATCGATATCTTCTTTTTGCTTTTGGCAGGGCTTATCTTGAGTTTCGGTATCGGATTTTTTTCCGAAATGCGACAAGAGACCCGATCGGAAAGCTATCAGGTGTATCTGACCGTTCCCATGGAGGAAGTACTGAAGAACGTGGTTCCCCTGGCGGGAGATGTTTTGTACGGAGAAGATGGGGAAACCTGCGGCAGAGTTCTGACGGTTTCCGTAGAGGAAGCGGCAAACAAGCGAAATTTGAAAATAAAATGCCGTTTAAAAGGTAAAAGACCAAATGTGGGAGACGAGCTGATGATCGAGACTCCCGACTGCGTTCGGAAAATGCAGGTGTATTTGGTCGAAACAGATGATCGTTAAGAGAAAAGGAGGGCAAGCGATGTCAAACAGAAAATCAAAAATCGGTTTTTCCGTGCTCGATATGTTTTTGGTCCTGCTGGCGGCAGTTTGTGTGCTGTCCTTTGTGTTTCGGGATCAGATCCGCGGCGTTTTAAGCGGTGATGAGGGTGTTGAGATTGAGTATACCTTCTTGATTCAAAACGCCAGCGAGCAATCAAGAAATCGCCCGACGGTAGGAGACGAATTGTTTTTGTCCAAGGATTTGTCATCCCTTGGTTTTTTGACGCAGGTAGCCGAGGTGGAAAAGGAATACCGAGGCTCTGACGATGAAGATGACGTAATGAAGGTCAAAACTCTGACCTGCAACGCAGCTGCGACTGCCAGACAGTCTGACCGCGGATACGTTTTGGGAAACGTGGTGATTAAGCCCGGCGCAGAGCTTCTCGTGGAAACGGAAGAAGCAAGTTTTACGATGATTATAACGATGGTTCGAAATGCAGAAGAATAATTTGGAGGTTGTAATATGAGCGAAGAACAGATGAAAAAAGGCGGCATCAGCGTTGATACGGAGCATATTTTCCCCGTTATCAAAAGATGGCTGTATTCCGATAAAGAGATTTTTTTGAGAGAGCTTGTTTCCAACGGCTGTGACGCCGTGACCAAAATGAAGCGATTGGTATCCTTGGGCAAGGCAGAAAATCAAGAGGAGTATCGGATCGACGTTATTCTGGACAAACAGCTTTCCGAAATGCGTATCGTGGACAACGGCATCGGTATGAGCGCAGAAGAAATCGATCGCTACATCAACCAGATTGCTCTGTCGGGCGCATTGGAATTTATTGAAAAGTACGAGGGTGAGGAGGCAGACAGCGGCATTATCGGTCACTTTGGTCTTGGCTTCTACTCTGCGTTTATGGTTGCAAAGACCGTCGATATCAATACCCGTTCCTTTGAAGCGGATCAAGCCGCGGCATTCTGGTCCTGTACCGACGGCGGCGAATATGAAATGAAAAAAGGCAGCCGCACTTCCCGCGGTACCGAGATTTGTCTGCATATTACCGAGGATGAAAAGGAATTTTTGGAGGAGGGCAAGGTCCGCGCCGTTTTGGATAAGTATTGCGCGTTTATGCCGGTGCCCATTTACCTTTCCGTAGTTGGGGAAAAGGGAAGCGAAGAACCCATCAATGATCCTACGCCTCTTTGGTTGAAAAATCCTTCCGAGTGTACCGAGGAGGAATACAAGGAATTCTATAAGAAAGTGTTCCACGACGAAAGAGATCCTCTCTTTTATATCCATATCAATGCTGAATTTCCTTTGAATTTCAAGGGTATTTTGTACTTCCCCAAACTGCAGGATGAATATGCAAGTCTTGAGGGACAGGTAAAACTCTATTACAATCAGGTGTTCGTAGCGGATAACATCAAGGAAGTCATTCCCGAATATATGATGCTTCTTCGCGGTGTATTGGATTGTCCCGAGCTTCCTCTGAACGTATCCAGAAGCTATTTGCAAAACAGCGGTTACGTCAGCAAAATCTCTGCGCACATTACCAAAAAGATCTGTGACAAGTTTAACGGTCTTTTCAACAACGACAGAAGCGTTTTGGAAGGCTTTTGGGACGACGTGAAGCCCTTCGTGGAATACGGATGCACCCGTGATCCCAAGTTTTTCGAAAGAGTAAAGGATATTATCCTGTATAAGACCACCGACGGCGAATATTTAACTGCTCCCGAGTATTTGGAGAAAAACCAAGGAAAAGGCGAAGAAAATACCATGTATTACGCCTCCGACGTTCTTCAGCAGGTTGGATACATCGGTCTGTTCCGTGAGCAGGGCATTACCGTCACGGTGATGGACGGCATTATCGACTCCCGATTCCTTTCCTTTATGGAAATGCAGGATAAGGCGGTACATTTCGTCCGTATCGACTCGGAGCTGGATAAGGTGCTCCGTGCAGAAGAAGAAGCAGAAGACGACGAAGCCCTTATTTCCGTGTTCCGAAGTGTGGTTCCCGAGAAGGTTTCTTTGAAGCAGGAGGTTATGAAATCCACCAAAACTCCCGCGCTCATTACCTTGGCGGAAGAAAAAAGACGTCTTGCGGAAATTTTGCGTCAGTACGGTAATACCATTCCCGGCATCAGCGCTCCCGAAGACGAGGTCACTCTTTCGCTGAATATGAACTGTCCCTTGATCGCCCGCATTGCCGTGCTGTCAAAGGACGAAAAGAGCCTGGAAAAGGCGAAGGCACTTGCCAAACAGGTGTATATGATCGCGGTCATTTCCCAGCGTGCCTTTACCCAGGAGGAACTGCAGGAATTTATTGATTCCAGCATTGAGCTTCTGTATAATGCATAAATCAAGATAGAGGGAATTTGAAATGCAAAATATGCTACAATCCATCGGAGATTTCTTCCGATATATAGGAAATCAGATTTTATCCATCGGCATTGCCGATATACTGGATATTCTGATCGTTTCTTTCCTTGTATACTCCGTCATCAGCTTTGTTCGTCAAAGACGAGCAGGACGACTTGCGCTGGGTATTTTTGCCATTCTTTTGGTTATGTGGATCAGCGATTTCGTAGGTCTGAATGCATTGAACTATATTTTGGAAATGCTTTTTGACGTGGGACTGATTGCACTGATCGTCATTTTCCAGCCCGAGCTTCGTTCCGCTTTGGAAAAAATGGGCGGCAATTTCCGAAATTTGAAAAATATTACGGAGGAGCAGGAGGGACGCGATCAAAAAATGATCGAAGAACTTTGCGCCGCTGCCAAGGACCTTTCCAATTCCAAAACGGGTGCGCTGATGGTGTTGGAGAGAAATACGCGTTTGGGTGACGAGATTCGCACCGGTGTAGAGGTGGACGCTGCCGTTACCAAGCATTTGATCGAAAATATTTTCTACGACAAAGCTCCCTTGCACGACGGTGCCATGGTGATTCGCGATGGCAGAATTCACGCTTGCGGTTGTTTTCTGCCCCTTTCGGGAAATCCCAATTTGCCCGTTGAACTGGGTACCCGACACAGAGCTGGTCTCGGTGTCAGTGAAATCAGTGACGCGTTCGTTATCATCGTTTCCGAGGAGACGGGAAGCATTTCCGTTGCGAAAAACGGTGAGTTTGACCGCAACGTGGATCCCCGCGTTTTGCGTCACCGCTTGATTAACGAGTTCGGTTTGAACCGTGAAAAGAAAAAGAGTCTGATCAAAAGGAAGGGAGGAGAGAAGTCATGAGATGGGGCGTTTTGACAAAGAAAAACGAATCGGACGGTACTGAAAAGACCGCAAAGCATTTTTCCTTTTTTGTAATTCTCTTTTCCGTTTTCGTGGCAGTGATCCTTTGGTTTTACGTTCAGGATGCGGAAGCACCCGATTATAAGAAAACCTTTACCGACGTTTCCGTAGAGATGCAGTCCCTTTCCGACTCTTTTTCCGTGATCGACGGCGGTGAAAACCGTGTGGATATTACCCTGGTTGGAAAACGGAGCGATTTGAATAAAATTCAGTCCTCCGATCTGACGGCGTATATGGATCTGAGTAACATTACAAAGCCCGGCGAATATCAGTCCGAGATCGGCGTTTTGGTTCCGGGCGGTACGGAATTGTTTGAGTGTTTCCCGAAAATCGCTACCTTGTACATTGACCAAACCATCTCCGTTTCCGTTCCTCTTACGGTGGAACTTGGAAAATACAGCGTCGGTGACGACGTGGTTGTTGATGCCGAGCCTGCCGTAGACGTGATTCAGGTGAAGGGCCCCAAGGGCGTTTTGGAGCAGCTGGAGTGCGCCAAGGTGAAAACGGGAGATCTCGGAGAGATCCACGAGAGCTTTGAGAGCAATCTCCGTTATACACTGCTTGATAAAAACGGCAACGAGGTTACTTCCCGTTACGTGATTACCGCAGAGAAAAACGTGCGCGTTTCCTTTTCCGTAAACAAAACCAAGACGGTTCCTCTGAAGCTGAGTGGCAAAAACGGCTGGTGGAAAGAAAAGGATTTGAAATACACCATTTCTCCTGCAACTATTTCCGTTAAGGGTGAGATTTCCGTAATCAATGAATTGGAAAGCATTAACGTTTTGGTGTTGGATGAGACTACCGTTGACAGCGCCATTTATACAAAGACCCTGACCCCCGATCAGATCCGACTTCCCGAGGGCGTTCGCCTGGCGGAAACCTTGGGTGATATCAATGTAGAACTGAATATGCCCACCTACGGCGCCAAAACCTTGAGTATGCGTCTGGATTCCGGTCACGTTGCCGTGACACCTCCCAAGAAGGACGGACTTTCTTATACCTTGGAGGGAACGGATTTCTCATTCCAGATCCGCGGCAGCTACGAGAATCTTGCAAGTGCCAAGGCAGATCATTTCTATCTGAACATTGATTTGTCTCAAATCACGCAAACCGGTGCGGTAGACGTTCCCGTGCAGATCGTTCAGACCTCTGCAACGGAAGGAAAATATTATGCGGTAGGAAGCTATACCGTAAAAGTTATCATTACCAGCGAAATTGCTTCACGAGAAAATTGATAGGATGAAAATACTGCGCGGAAAGGGCAGTGGAAAGTGAGTATACGGATATGAAAGGCCAGTATCCCGCGCTATTTGTCAATACGGACGCTGTTCGCAACAATGCGCGCGTGCTTTGTGATTTGTGCGCCTCCTACGGAATTTCCGTTGCAGGTGTGATCAAGTTTTCCGATGCCGATCCCCGCATCGGACGGGCGTATGCTGAGGGCGGTTGTGCCCAAATTGCCGTGTCCCGTGCGACTCATTTGCCCCGCCTGAAAGAGGAACTTCCTCACGTACAAACCCTTCTGACACGCGCTCCGGGCAGATGCGATTTGGAAAATGCGGCACGCTATGCGGACTTGATTCTTCACGCAGATGCAGACGGACTGCGCGCTTTAAACGATGAAGCAAAAAAGTGGGGAACCTGCCCAGGCATTCTTTTGATGCTGGACGTGGGAGATTTGCGAGAGGGTGTCGAGACCATTGCAGAGCTTGTGGAATTGGCGCTTCTTTGTGAAACTCTGCCTTACATCCGTTTGAGGGGAGTGGGGACCAACCTTGCCTGTCTCAACGGTATTTTGCCAAGCTACGAGAACCTTTCCTTTTTGGTGGAGGGGGCAGAAGCGGTGGAACGAGCCATCGGACGGAAACTGGAATGGATTTCGGGCGGAAGCTCCATCAATCTGCTGATGCTTTACCAAGGGGAGAACAAAATGCCGCCCCGCATCAATCATCTTCGCATCGGCGGATCTATTGCAAACCCGATGAATATTCGTCTCGGCCGCGGTATTTCCTTTGAGGGAATGCGGGAAGACAGCGTCAGCCTTTCTGCGGAAATTATAGAAATTCGCGAGAAAGCTTCCGCCGCATCAGGCTCTACGAAAAATTGGATGGGACAAAAGGTTGAGCAGGTGGATAAAGGGCGCAGACTCCGTGCCATTCTTGCCGTGGGCAGTCAGGACATTGCTTCGGCGCTGGATTTGGTTGCAATGGACGAGGGAGTCGAGGTCGTTGGTTGCAGCAGTGATCATACGATCGTGGACGTTACCGATGCGCGGGAACTGAAATCGGGCGACGTGCTTCGATTTCGTGTGCGCTATGCCAATATGCTCTATGCCTTCAGCGGAAAACACGTAGCCATTGAATACATAACCGATTAAAAAAAGGGTATGCGCCCAAAGGACGCATACCCCTTTTGCTTGTGGTGTGCTTTAGCAGAAGCAGAAAAGCAGAATGACCACGGCGATCAGGATGACCCAAAGCAAAACGTCTTTGCTGAAAAGGTTGCAAGCGCAGTTCATAGTGTTACCCCTTTCTTTGATACCGAAATTCTTTTCGGTTCATTGATAGTGTATGAGTGGAAATGGATTGTGTGAAAACCCAATTTGAGTCAAAATTTCAAAAAGACCCTTTGAAAAAACTTTTTTTCCATAAAACTCTTGACAAATATCGCTTATGCGACTATAATACCAATGTTGCCGATGCGAGAGTGGCGGAATTGGCAGACGCGCTAGCTTGAGGTGCTAGTGGTAATTTTACTATGTGGGTTCAAGTCCCGTCTCTCGCACCAAACAAAGAAGCAGTACCGAATGGTGCTGCTTTTTTGTTTATTACAAATGGAAGACGGACTTGAACCCGAGAGGGCGAACGGCAAGAAAAAGCCATGTTATGGCTTTTTCGCAGTCGGTTGACAGCCGTCACCCGATTGTGCCGAGCCGAATGGCGACAGCAGAATCGTCGGTGTCAATGTCCAGTCCCGTCTCTCGCACCAAAAATAAGACAGTCAATTGACTGTCTTATTTTTTTATCCCCGCCTAAGTCAAAGCCAAAAGCCCGTAGTCCCTTCAAGGAACTACGGGCTTTTTCTATACTCTGAAATAACCTTTGTAAAAACAAATCGATTTTTCGCAAGGTTTTCCCTTCCGAAAAGCTTATTTTTGAGTTGGGAGCAAAGCCGGAACATATGGGAAAAAAGTGTTTTTTCAGACAAAAGAGGATTACGTTTCTCTTGGCTTTTTCGAAAGAACGATTTCTATGCAAGGCAAAAGAACAAGTTCACCATCATCACAATTGGTGGAATACTCGTATTTGGAAATTTGGTAGAATTCCGTTTCGATCATTCCTGTGCCATAGATGTGTACTCATTATGTATCGGGAACATCACACAAATGAATGTAATTTTCGTATTGATGTGTTTCTTCCATGCAGATTGAAAGCTTTTCCAATTGAGTAACAAATGGCTTTAAATTTTTGAACTTTACTTGAATCATTGTACATTTCCATAATACTTTTTTGTGAAATCGATAATACAACTTGAACCTTGGATAATGCTTATTATCACGGTATTTCTCTTGTTAGAAAAATGATTTTGAATAAATGTTGTTTTACCGGACGCTATAGCGCCTATAACAAAAGTAACTGTTCTTTCTTTAAATTTTGAAATTTCAATCTCCTCCAAGTTTTTCACTCGTTATTGAAAATACAATAACATAATAGCCCTTATTAGTGTTCTTCATTGTAAGGAAGGATGAGCCACGGACCATCGTCGGTGACACGGTAGTATTTTTCGCTTTTGGTATCGTACATCAAAACGGGTATGACCTTGCTTTGCTGAACTGTTCCGTCAATATAATAGTGACTTCCACCATCGTAATAAATGTCGTGAAAATTGGATTGGTTGCAAATATTGTGGGTGCCAATGTGCCCGGCGACGATCTTCATATCAAAATTTTCGATTTTTCCTGTTTCGGCGGGGAATTTTCCAGTGAAATAGTGTTCGCTTGTTCCCGATTCCCAATATCCGTATGTTGCCGCTTCTTCATCAATGCCTGCGTGAACAAAAATTGCATTGCCAATTACATGATAAAGCGGAAGGGATGAAAACCAGGATAAATATAGGGTATCGTCAAGGTTGTAATTTTCCTGTGCAAATCCAAATCGGTTTTCACCGATATTCCAACTCCCATCAAGAGCCATCTCCTCGTGATTGCCCTTCAAAGCAATTACTTTTTCCTTGCTGTATTTCTTTTGTAACGCCATAATTTTATTCAAAACACCGTAACTGTCGGGACCGTGTATATAATCGCCCAGCAGAATTAGCTTGTTGTCATCGGTTAAATCCACCTTGGTTAACGCTTCTTCAAATTCTTGTAAATATCCGTGAATATCCGACATGGCGAAAATTTTCATAGGGCAGTCTCCTTTTTTAGGTGTTGTTTTGTTTTTTTGATTGTGGTATAATGGATTAAAAGATTCGTAGCAGGAGGATTAAATGGAAAATAACGATAATTGGATTGAAATTGATTCTGTCCCGAAGGCAGTGGAGTGGTTTGAGCGAGATAAGAAATTTGAGTCAAAATATCGTGAATGTATTAGAGGCAAAGAAAAATTTAAGGACTGTGGTTTTACTGATTACTACAAACAAGGCATTGGGAGACAAGATTTTCCAAAGAATTTAGAACCTGACTCATCACCGAAAGCGTGGGAGCATTATATTAGGCACTATACGACGGAAACGTTTGGAGAAACTTTAGATAAATACGTAGATAGCGGGTCGAATTTTTATTTGCATCAAAAATATTTGTTTGAAAGATTAAAATACTATGTTTCAAGAGGCATTCCACGAGTTTTCGCTGTGCCTGAAATATGCGCAAAAAATCAAGCTAAAAGAGCAACCATTAAAGATGAAACGGGAAACAAAATTCTTCCAGAACGCCTGGGCGGAGATTGTGATTTTAATTTTAATGACATTAAATGCAAAAACTTTAAAAAACTTCTAAAAAATGATCAAGAAGAACTTCTTAATAAATGCCATGCTATGCATCACACACTTCTTAATTTCTCGCTTATGCAATCAGTTGGTGCTATGCAATTATTTAAGCAAAATTGTGATGGAGATAACTTTGCTCGGTTTCTGCATTTTTTAAAAGAATATTATGTAAACGATAACGAAGCCGTACTAAGTAGGGCCGTATCTCAAAACAAAAATATCCTCAGCCATTATTTAAACCAATTCAAATGCGAACAGAAAGAGGATAGTATTTATAATTACTGTGCCAAAATCTACTTTTTGCCTATAGAAGGTTGTCTTACTGGAAAAATGGCTGAAAAAGTGAAAGAAGGTATAGTTTTTGACAGCAATAAATGGAACAATCTTTTCGCCTCAAATAAAAATCTGATCAACGATTTGTTGACTCTTGGAAAAACTTCTTTTGATGAAGAAAAATATTCAATTGTTTTTAGTGATAGAGAAATAAGAGAGTATACGCTACAAGAACGTATCGTTGAATATATGCGCCTTGCTGTCCGATTCTGGCAAGCAAAGGGGCGATATTTTGAATTGATGGATTCTATTATTGATAAAAAGACAGCAGAATAAGAGCAATTGACCGCCCTCGTGTGAGGGCGGTTTTTACTTTGTCGGGTTATTTTGTTTCGTTTAGCAGGGCGATTGCTTCCTCTACTTCACAACGTGTCAGACCTTCCGACATGCTTGTTTGAACCAGCCGTTTGGAGTGGGGTTCCAGTGCTTCCGAGGGAGCGTCATCCATTACGATATAGTTTTCGATTTTTTCGTTGGAGTGATCTTTCAGCCAGCGGCTAATTTCATATCCACGGTGGCCCAAATCATCGGTATAGCTCATCAGTTCAATTTTATATTCTTCCAATTTTTCTTTTAGGGCGTCAAAGAGCCAGATATCGAGACCGGAAGTTTTTCCGTTGTCTTTTAATCGCCATCCCTTTCGCCAAGTGGAAGAAAGGACGATTTTTGCATCGGTTTGATCCAGAATTTCTTTTAGTAATAAAATCTTTTCTTCCGATACAAAGGGCGTTCCCATAAAGGTTTCTTCGGTATAGCGGCTGTTTAATACTCCGTCAATATCCAAAAAGATGATTTTCATAGAGGATTCTCCTTTTTTAATGTCAGTGCATAGAGCCAGATCGCACGTTTATAAAGGCATTCAATGGCGGAGAAAATGGCATGTTTGTAATTTCTCAGCGCCGTATCGTCACTTAAATCCAAAGGGCGATTGGCTTCACCATCTACCCAAGGCGATTGGTATTCAAGGAAGAATCTTAAACAGTATTCATCTATATGATCGTTGATCCATTGATATTGATGGGGAAATTCCTCTTTTGCTCTCTGGTAATAGAGATCGGGCATATCGTTGTCCCGGTTGCAGTTACCCTTCCCATCGTAGGAATTACTCCCGTTGAACCCGAGAGGAGCGGGCATCATATTTGCCAAGGAATGGTGAAGATCCGCAAATTCATTGAGCAGTTCCAGAAGGTCCTCGTAGCCTTTGAAGAGAGCTTCAAGATCTCCCTTTCCTTCGTGGTTGACGATGCCGTCGAAAACGGGTTGGTTGTTTTCATCCAGCCACATTTTGGAAAATTTTTTGGTTCTAGCATCTTTGAACATTTTGAAAAATGACCAGCAGTTGAAAATTGTGTCGCTTCGTTCTTCCACATTTCCGTAAATTTTTTTGAATAATTTTGCGGTATAGGATTCTCCTTCGTAACAGCGGTTTTTTTGGTTGTAGTGGAGATACATGGAATCGGGATCTCCCGTTGAGCGGTCGTCCAATTTATATTGGATCAAGCCAAGTAATCCGTATTCGGTTTTGGTATTGTCAGGTCTTAATTCGTTTCTGGCGCATTTTAGGAAATCGCGCGGTGCATTCAAGGTGAAGAAATTAAGCGTGCTGGATTCAACAGGCTCCAAAGCAATATCCTCAATGGCGATACCCAATTTTGCAGTTATAATCTGTAGCTTTGAGGGGAACGGGTTTGCGGTAGGAACGATCTCCCATTTTACCAAAGTCGAAGGTGAGATTCCGGTTAAATCGGATAATTCTCGAAGTGTGTATCCTTTTTTTTCGCGAATTTTTTTTAATTTCAAGCCATCGATCTTCATTTTTTCTCCTTAACAATTTGTTTGTTTGTAAAATATAGATTGCATTTTGTTACACTTTAAAAAACAAACATATTATAACGAAAAAAACAAATTTTGTCAATAATTTTTTAGAGTTTTGCTTTTCGGTGTCTGTTTTTGTTTTATTTTGGAAGAAAAAGTTCTCCGTTTGGTGAGGCGGATGGGGAGCTTTTTATTTTTTTGTTATGAAATTTTTATTTTGTTGCAAAAACAGGTAAAACTGTGGTAGACTGAATAAAACAAGTTTTTGTCGTTTGAAGGAGCATTTTATGTTTTACAAGGAAGATTTGATATTCAGGTCCTAAGGCCTTGGTATATCATCACCGCGCGAAGCGTGGTGTATATCATCAGCCCTGCGGGCTGCATCTCATCACGCTTTCGCGTGTATTCTCCTGCAGCTTGATGATATACCGCAACAAGTTGCGGATGATATGCAACGGAAAGCCGTTGATTTGTTTCCGGAAATATGCAACAGACGTGATATGAAAAAAAGAGGGGTTGACACCTTCTGATATAACTCCCGGAAGTGATAAAAAAGTATGGTGGAAATGTGTTAAAGGACATGAATGGCAATCAGCTGTAGGTCATAGACACAACGGACGGGGGTGTCCCGAATGTGCTAAAGAAAAGCGTAAAAAAATAAATAATACCACAGAGTGCATTTACAAAAAGGTTGCAAAAAAGCCCGTGGCTCTATGATGGAGCTACGGACTTTTTTGTATTCTCAAGTGATTTTATTTTTTCTTTTTGATCAGGAAGATGGTGATGCCGCCTGCTACTGAGAGGGCGGCGAGGATGCCGAGGGTGATCCAAAGGGCGGGGGAACTATTTCCGCCGGAGAGGGACTCGGGTGTATCGGAGGTGTCGGGGGTGAGAGCAGAGTCGGTTCCTTTTTGATCCGCGTTTGCGGAGGCATTTGTGCTTTCTTTTTCGGCGGTGGGATAAGCCATTACGGGGAGGATGAGGCAGGCATCGGGAATCTTTTTCCCCGTGGAGAAATTGTATCCGGTATAAACGATATAGTCGGAGTAGACCTCTACCGTGTAGCCCTCGCTGCCGTATTCGGGGGTAACGTTTTTTCTGCCGTCCCAGCTTCTGACGAGCTTGGTTCCCGTTCCGTAGCCGCAGGGCTGACTGCTTGAGCCTACGTGTACCGTGTGGGCAAGAGTCCCGTTTTCATTGGAGTAATTGG
>JAZOSM010000125.1:0-14263 GCA_045657125.1 Eubacteriales bacterium | reverse complement strand
CCCACGGGAGCGTAAAGGAGAAAGTAGAGTTTCACCGTGGTGGTTTTCCCCGTCGCTCCGATTTTTCCAATCTCATCTCCGACGGAAACCGTTTGGCCAACGGTAACCGAAGTGGAATGCAAATGCGCATAATAAGTCAAATATCCGTCGCCGTGGTCAATAACGACCAAATTACCCCAGTCGGCGTAATAACCTTTACGTACTACCTTTCCGTCAGCCGCAGCAAGGGCGGGAATTTTTCCGTTGTTTTCCTCTCCACCCACGTCAATGTCAATCCCTGCATGCTCATTCGAGAAGCGTACAGTTACGGTTCCGGGTGACGATAGGGGCAAAGGCCACTTCCAATAAATACCTTGATTCAAAGGATATGATTCGGGGTAATTTACGTGGAACAGGAGATAAATCGCATCAGAAGTATTTTCTCTTCCGTTTCCGTCGTAATCGACAGACTGGCTCACTGCATAACGCTCCGGAAAATATACATAGAACAAAAGATAAATCGCATCTTCCTGCGTAATTCCCGGAATTCCGTCTATATCACCGAGGATATAAGACGGTCTTTCTTTTCCGCAGTTATCACAGATCTGATCCGAAGAATCGGCAAAAGCATGGGGAGCTTGTCGTTTATCCCCACAACGGTTACAAGTGCTGTCACAAACGCTGGTATATTGGTGAGACACAGATCTCCTCATTCCGCAGAATGCACATTCCGCACTGCAGGCGTCTTCATAAAAATGCCCGAGAACAGTCCGCTTTTTACCGCAGACGTTGCAATCCGCATCGGTGCAATCCTTGTCGTAGACGTGCGGCGCTGCCGTGCGTTCCTTTATACAACCGTTACAATAAGCGTCACAATCGTAATCATAATAATGAGATTCGAAAGTAGATGGATCAATTTCACCGCAAACGTTGCAGGTTTTCCAATGCTTCTCATCGTCATATTGGAAGGCACCGGGCTCATGGGTTACGGAATGCTCCGCACCGCACTCATTGCACACGGGATCGCATACAAAATCAACGTAATGCCAAAACGCGGTGTTCAGATAAACGTTGCCGTCGGATACAGTCAGATTTGCTTTTTCCTGCGCATCTCCCACGTACCACACCGATTTCAGTTTATAGGAATTATCAAAGGCGTATCTGCCAATGGTTTTTACGCTGTTGGGGATGGTAACGGAGGCAAGCTTGCCGCATTGATAAAACACTTCGTCCTCAATGGATGAAATGCCGTTTCCGAGAACAACCTCCGTAAGATTACTGCAATTGGAAAAGGCACTTTCCCCAACGCTCGTCACACGATTCGGCACAGTAAACGAGGTGAGCCCGTCACAATCGCGGAAAGCGCCCTCGCCAATAGAAGTAAGCGTTGGCGGAAGCGTAATGGAAGTAAGGGCGTGGCAGCCGTAAAAGGCATAGTCACCGATTGAAACACCGTTCCCGAAGACGTGAGGATCGATGGTAACGGAAGCAAGATTTCTGCAATAGGAAAAAGCTTGTTTGCCGATGGAATTTACTGTTTGGGGAATGGAAACGGACGTAAGTCCTTTGCACGAGGAAAAGGCTTCCTCACCGATCGTATTTACGCCGCTGAGAGGAATAAGAGAGGTTTTACATCCGGCGATCACGGTTTTGCTCTCCGTCTCTATCAGACAGTTTTGGTCACTGTGATAAACAGCATTTTCCGCATTCACCGTAATGGATTCAAGGGAAGAACACGAGGAAAAGATCGATGTGCCGATGCGGGTCACACTGTCGGGAATCGTGACGGATACGATATCGTCCGCGCCTGAGAAACAATAATCGACGATACCAACCGTACCTTCTTTAATTGAAAGATGTGAAGGAGCAGTTCCCTTCACACAATAGGCAACCTTGCCCACGTATACCAAGCCCTCCGGCTGTGCTTCAAACCAGGCAGTTTCGTGGAAAGAATAGGTGCCGATCATCGTAACGCTGTCCGGCACGGAGATACTTGCCAGATTATAGCATTCCGCAAAGGCAAAATCGCCGATTTCGGTTACGCTGCCGGGAATATCGATCGAGATCAGATCCGTGAACAAGTAAAAGGAATATTCGCCGATGTACGTAACGCCGTTTTCAATGACAACCTCGGTAACGGGTTTTCCCCACCAGGGTGCACTATTTCCGAGAATATAATCTTTCATTTCACCGTTGCCGGAAATGGTCAAAACAGTTCCGTTCAGATTCCAAGTACAGTCACCCGTGGTACCGCCTGTAGCCGCCGAAGCAGGCAGATTCAAAGTAAGCATTGCGGTAAAAAACATTACCAAAACCAAAGTCGATAACAACAAGCATTTCCGTTTCATTTTTTCCTCCTTCAATCAGTTGAATGTACTCTTGGCGTTTCAGGGGGATCTCTAAATTCATCATAGCAGAGAAAATGTGAAAAATCAAGACATTTTTCACAAAGACAAAAAACGATGCTATGCGCCAAAGCACGACGAAAAGACCTGCTTACAAAAAAATTGTCCCCGATGAATCCGTCGGGGACAATCAATTTTCATCTTAATACATATTAGTACATACCGCCTGCTGCGCCGGCTGCTGCAGCGGCTGCTGCGGCTGCTGCGTCGTCCTTCTTATCGGTAACGAGAACCTCAGTGGTAAGAACCATGGAGGCAACACTGGCAGCGTTTGCGAGGGCACTGCGGGTTACCTTGGTAGGATCGATAATACCGGCTTCGTACATATCAACGTACTCCTCGCTGTAAGCGTAGAAGCCGTAAGCGATCTTACCGGAGGAAAGGATCTTGTCAATGATTACGCTGCCCTCAAAGCCTGCGTTTGCGGCGATCTGACGAGCAGGATCTTCCAAAGCGCGAAGAACGATTTCAACACCGATCTTCTCCTCACCGGAGGTAGTTTCCAAAAGTGCCTTTACAGCGTTTACAGTGTTCAGAAGTGCTACACCGCCGCCGGGAACGATACCTTCTTCTACTGCCGCACGGGTTGCATTGAGCGCGTCCTCGATGCGGAGCTTCTTATCCTTCATTTCCGTTTCGGTCGCAGCGCCTGCTTTGATAACGGCTACGCCGCCTGCAAGCTTTGCAAGTCTTTCCTGAAGTTTTTCACGGTCGAAGTCGGAAGTGGTGGTTTCGATGCTCTGACGGATGGAAGCAATTCTGTCCTGAATTGCCTGAGTATCGCCTGCACCGCCAACAATGATGGTATTTTCTTTGGTAATCTTAACCTGCTTAGCACGGCCAAGCATTCCAAGTTCGGTCTCTTTCAGTTCAAGTCCGAGATCAGAGGATACGACGGTACCGCCCGTAAGAATTGCGATATCCTGCAACATATCCTTTCTTCTGTCGCCAAAGCCGGGAGCCTTCACTGCAGCGCAGGTAAAGGTACCGCGGAGCTTGTTAACAAGCAGGGTGGAAAGTGCTTCGCCCTCTACGTCCTCAGCAATGATTACCAGCTTCTTGCCGGACTGCATTACCTGTTCGAGCAGGGGAAGGATCTCTTGAATGTTGGAAATCTTCTTATCGGTAATCAGAAGGATTGCGTCGTCAAAAACAGCTTCCATCTTATCGGTATCGGTTACCATGTAGGGAGAAAGGTAGCCACGGTCAAACTGCATACCTTCTACAACCTCGCAGTAGGTATCGGCAGATTTGCTTTCCTCAACGGTGATTACGCCGTCAGAGGAAACCTTTTCCATTGCATCGGCAATGAGCATACCGATCACTTCGTCGCCGCCGGAAATGGTACCGACACGAACGATGTCTTCCTTGCCAGAAACGGGCTTGGAATTTTTCTTCAGCTCTGCGATTGCGGTATCAACTGCCTTTGCAATACCCTTTTTGATAACCATGGGGTTTGCACCTGCGGTTACGTTCTTCATACCTTCACGAACGAAAGCCTGTGCCAAAACGGTAGCGGTGGTCGTACCGTCACCTGCGGCATCGTTGGTCTTAACGGCAACCTGACGGATGAGCTGTGCGCCCATATTTTCGAAAGGATCGGGAAGCTCGATCTCCTTTGCAATGGTAACACCGTCATTGGTAATCAAGGGAGCGCCGAATTTCTTATCCAATACAACGTTTCTGCCCTTGGGGCCGATGGTAGACTTAACAGCGTTTGCAAGCTGATCAATACCTGCCATCAATTTATTTCTGGCTTCAATGCCGTAAATAATCTCTTTTGCCATGATTTTTCCTCCTTAGTCTACGATAGCGAGAATATCGCCCATTCTGACAATCACAAATTCCTGTCCCTGGTACTTTACTTCGGTACCTGCGTACTTGGACATAATTACCTTATCACCGGTCTTTACGGTCATTTCAACCTTGTTGCCGTCAACGATGCCACCGGGGCCAACTGCAACTACCTCTGCGATTTCAGGCTTTTCCTTTGCGGCACCTGCGAGAATAATACCGGAAGCGGTAGTCTCCTGTGCCTCAACCATTTTGAGAACGACTCTGTCGTTAAGGGGTTTCAACATTTCTTCTATCCTCCTGAAATGATTTGCTTTTTTAAAACTAGCACTCTCGACTTGCGAGTGCTAATTGCTTTGATACTATTATAATCTTCCCTTTGGAAAATTCAAGCAATTATTGCCATTGTTAACATTTTTTTCACATTATAAGGTAATGGTGTCGTTTTCCTTGCGTTCCAGCAATCCCGAGCGCAAAATGGCACCGAAAATCTTTGCCTTGATGTCGGGATTTTCGCGGGAAAGAGTTTTGACGAGCCCTTTTACGTCCTCGCGGGAGGTGTGCTTATCAGCGGGACATCCCGAGGGACAAACAGGCATAGGATTTTTGTTGGCGAAATACACCAATTCTTTTTCCTGTGCATAAAGGAAGGGACGAATCACGGTAATCCCCGTTTTGGTCAATTCCGTTACGGGCAAAAAGGTATCGATGCGTCCTGCATAAAACAGATTCAAAAGAAAGGTATCGATCAAATCGTCCTTATGATGGGCAAGGGCGAGAAAATCGCATCCCATTTCTTTGGCAGTATCACAAAGAATTCCCCGTTTCATTTTGGCACAAAGGGCACAGGGATTTTTTTCCTTGCGAACATCGAAAATGATTTTTCCGATCTCGGTTTTGACCACGCGGTACTCTACGTCAAGCTCTTCAAGATACTTTGCAATGGGAGAATAATCCGCGCCCTCAAAGCCAAGATCTACCGTCACTGCCTTCACCTGAAAACGGGCGGGATGAAACTTGGAAAGCTGCGCCAACGCCGTCACCAGGGCAAGAGAATCCTTTCCGCCGGAAACACCGACAGCCACCTTTGCGCCGTCGGGGATCATATGAAAGTCGTCAATCCCCTTGCGGGTGATGGACATCAGCTTCTGGATGGTCAAGGGCTTCTCCTCCTTCCGTCGGCGTTTTTTCTTCCCCTTGATCTACCGCATCTTTCACCCCACACTCGGAAGGTTCGTCGGGACAAGGGGGATCCGGAATGGGAATCGGCTTTTCGGGGAACAGTTTGTGTCCGCGTTTTTCCCAAATACAAAGGGCTATCCAAAAAAGAATTGCAACCAGGGAAATCCATTTTCCCTTGGCATATCCCAAAGGAGAATAGGAAAATTCCACCACGTGTTCACCTTCGGACAGATAAATGCCCACGAAAGCGTCTGCAAAAGGACTGATTTCCACAGGCTCGCCGTCTACGAGAACCTGCCAGCTGTGAGCAGGCTCCATGGGAATGGAGGTGTAAAGGTAACCGTCCTTCTTGGCAGATACCGTGGCTTTTACATAGGTATCCTCGAAGGTGGTAATCTTCATTTTCTCATCCTGCAGACGAGCAAGACCTTCTTGCCACAGTTCCTCGTCGATGGTGCACACGTAGAACAGCGCGTAGGAAGTAAATTCTTCCTCTGCTCCGCCTTCTACAGCGGCGCGCAAGGTAAAGGTTTCATTGGCGGAAAACTTTCCTGCCGAGAAGAAATTGGGATATTCGTCAACGGGATGCCAAATGTTATTAACCTGAACGTAATTGGCTTTCGGAACGTCGGCATAGATATAAACCGTGCCCGAATCGGGAACCTCGGCAGTAAGGGTCAGCATACGGGAGGTTTCGCCTACGGGAAGCGGAGTTGCCTGATATTCATACCAACCGCCCTTATCCTCTGCAGTCAGATTCAAATGGGTTTGCTGGGTGGTGGGAATCAAGGTGAAAAGATCTCCCTCCAGGCCCGTCATAGCACGGAACAACTCGTTTTGTCTTTGATAAGGCGCTTGATCCATATTAAAGGAAAAGTCACCGCCTGCTTCTTCAATCATAAATCCGAGTCCCGAAAAGCTCTGATTTTCATAAAGTGCCGAAGTGGTTTGATTGTTTGCAGGGGAAATGCACGTCAATCCGTCATCGGAAAGATAGCCGCTTTTATGAATCAAGTATTTAATGCCCAAAGCGGTATCGGCAAGAGGAGTTCCGTGAACGTATACGAAGCGGTTGCTTCCGGGATCGGCAGGCATACCCAAAGCCTGCAAAAATGCGGAAACACGACAGTTTGCGGAAGAAGCAAACTGGGAAATACCATTATAGTTGTAGAAGCAGGAATCGTTCAGACTGCGCCATTCGGTAGTCTCCAAACGGTAAAAATCGTTGGGGTCGGTTTCGTTTTTCTCTGCCAGAGCCACCATCTTTTTGACTTCTTCGCCTATTTGTAAATCATAATAGCCCGAATAGCTGCTGACACCGACGGCTTTGGTTCCCATCCAAGCGGAAGCGACCGTCTCCACCAAAAGCACCGAGCAAACCACGGTGGACAAAACTCTGCGGGGCAAAACCTTGGCAGCGTAAAGTACCGCAAGAATGATTGCGATCACGAAAACCACGACACTGGCAATCACTGCGAAGTTTTCGTAATAACCAATGGCGCAGAACACGGTAAGTCCCGAGAAAATGAACATTCCGACGGCGTCAATCATATCAAAATCTTCCATTCCCTTTTTGTAGTAGTTATACGCCATAACCACCACGGCAAAAGCAAAGAGGAATGCGAAGCGATACGGAATCATATTGGTAAAATGCATTCCGTGCCAGAAATAATTCAAAACGCTGAAATTCATAGACACAAGCAGGATCACAAGCAGGAAAAAGCCGCAAAGCTTTTCACGCAGGGGAATCTTCTTCGCCCAAAGAAATGCAAACGCAAACAAGGAGATCAGCGCAGCCGTTGCAAGATTGGGAAGGCCGTCCATTACCGCAGGATCGTGGAAAGAAATCAGCGGTGCAATCAAATCACGGACGGATTCGTAAAAGGATACGTAAACCGAGCTTTCACCGGAGGTGGAAGCCGTATTCAACAGTCCGAAAAACGCGGGAAGAAGCAGAACGGCACTCATTGCTCCGCCCAGCAAACTTGCTACAGCAAAGCGCATTCCCTTGCGGAGAAAATCGCTGAAACGAACGCGATCGACCACGCACAAAACAAAGAACACGAGCACAGTGAACACACAGCACATATAGCCGATATAGTAATTGGAAAAAAGACTGAGCGCAAGAGTGAAAATGTACAGACCGCATTTTCCCTCGCGAAACAGTTTCACCGTTGCAAGACACAAAAGAGGGTACAGCGCCACGGTATCCAGCCACATATTGTTCCAGAAATAACCCATCATATATCCGCTGAGGGCATAACCCATGGAGAAAAATGCGATGGAATATCCTGCTTTTTTCACGGTCTTTTTCAAAAACAAACCCATAAAAAGACCTGCCAAACCAATACGAAGAATGACGAAAAATTGGAACAGCAAACGGAAATCCCGTTCCGGAGCAAAATAAATCAAAAGGTTCAAGGGACTGGAGCCGTAATAAGAGAGCATAGAAAGGAAATTGGTTCCCATTCCCATGGTCCAGTCGTACAGCAAACCGGTACCCTCGTGAAGATGATCCCAAAGCTTCAAAACAAAGGGATAATACTGATGCCATCCGTCGTAGTTGATAATCTGATTATCTCCGAAGGGGTACAGCCCTTGTATCGCAAGGCAAATAAAGAAGGTCAAAAAGGGCAACAAGAACGACAGAACAAGGGGCAAACTCCCCTTTTCCGTTTTCTCAACGAAGCGCCAAAAGCGGCTTTTCTTTTTCGGCGGAAGCATTTGGACATTTTCCGCTTCCAAGGTTTCCGAGGTCTCACACACTACCTCATCCTGAGCATCTGCGCCGAGGATTTTTTCGGGCGTGTTCAGAACATTTTCCTGATCCATAACAAATTCCTTTCAAGAATGAAACAGAAGAAAAAAAGGAGGTTGACTCCTCCTTTTTCTTTACTGATAAATTTCAAACATCGACTCTGCGCGTTTGGAGTTAACAACGTAAAATTCTTCACCTCTGGAACCGGGGATGCGGGTATAAGACTGGGAGTAAGAAGAAACGTTAAACATCATTTCTCCCAATTCTCTGTAGGTCGCATCGCTGAAATTCGTTTCGCAATTGTAGTACATATTATTGAGAATCGACTTGGCGCGGGAAAGGTTCGAGGGGGTTAAGAAGGTAACGCAAAAAGCACGGACAAAGCCAAGCTGTGTATCCTCTCTTGATGTGATTCCATCAGCATAGCCGCGATAGCAAAGCATCTGCAACGCCTGATTTCCGGTAAGTTTCTGCTGTCCTGCGGCCAAATTGATCTTCAAGTTCTGGGCGGGATCGTAGTAGTACATAGCGCAGGGAACTTTATAGGAAATACCGCCTAAAAGATCGATCAGATTGGAAAGCGCGTGCATGGGCATAGCGGCATAATAATCCGCCTGCACACCGATTTTCTCCTCAATGGCAGATTTTACGAAATTGATTCCGCGATCTCCGTAAAGCGCGCCCAATTGATATTTGTTGGTTCCTTCAACAATCTCCGTATCGGAGGGGATCAGGGCAATGGTTGCCTGCTTTTTTGTCGCGCTGATTCCTACGAGAAAAATCGCGTCGGCGTTCTGTCTGTTATAGTCCAAGCCGATCAGAAGAAAAGTAGCGGCTTTATCTTTCTTTTCAGAACCGACTTCTCCGCCCTCCTCATTCGCGGCGGAATCCTCTGCGGTTACCTTTTGCTCAGGAGCATCCTGAGAACCGATTTTGGATATTACATCCGTCATCAAACCTTCCGCTGCCTGAATCAAAAATATGCCAAGCGCAGAAAAAACAACGATAGCAAGTAAGAGAGCGATAAAATAATCGCGAATCGAACGCTTCATCTCTTTCCTCCCAACATCAATTTTTTATCCTAAAACATTTTGATTATACTACAGACACTTTATCTTTGCAAGATTTTTTTGTCGCGAAAACAGATTTCAAGCTTTTTTTCTGTAAATGGCAATGCCAAAATCCGTCTCTACCGTCAGTTTCTCCAATTTTTCAAGTTTCTTACGGTCACGTTCGGAAGTTTTATGTGCGTAAGGAGTCATACCGAACAAAGCGGTAATATCCTCGTTGGAGTTCAGTTCCAAACGGTTTACGACCCGTCTTTCCTCGATGCTTTCCCAACCCTCGACCGAATCGGAAACGGCTTCGTTTTTCAAAGGATTATCGTACACTGCCTCTTTGAGCGCAAACAAATGATTCTCCAAAGGATAGGCGCGAATCAAAAGACCTCCGGGCTTTAATACCCTCATATATTCCTCGCGGGCAAAGGGGGCAAACAAAGACAAAATTCCGTCTGCGCATCCCGTTGCAAGAGGCATTTTATAGGCGCTGCTGACAAAAACGGTAGCGGAGGCGCCCATTTTCTTAGAAACCAATTTTGCCGCATCCTTGGCAATGTCGAAGGCAAAAAAACGCACCTCTTTCCCCTGCGCCGCAAGAGATTTGCAAACTGCATCGGTGTAATAGCCTTCACCGCAGCCCGCATCCACCAAAGTATTCCCTTTTTCAAAGCACTCCAGGCAAATCTCGGTCAATTCCTTCAAAAGATGCCCATAATAGCCCTTTTCCAAAAAAGCTCTGCGCGCCAAGAGCATCGCCCTGTCATCGCCGTGACCGCCGGAAGATGAGGACAGCAACAAATTAAAATACCCTTCCTTGGCGCGGTCAAAGCTATGCCCCGCTTCGCAGAAGGCGCATTTTTCCCCAATCGTCAAAGGACGGGAACATACTGGGCAAATCAGCATTCTTCTTTGTATTCCTTTGCCAGAGATACGTACATCGCTGCGTTGGCAAGAATATGTTCTTT
The DNA here is from genome assembly GCA_045657125.1 of Eubacteriales bacterium. Classification (GTDB taxonomy): domain Bacteria; phylum Bacillota; class Clostridia; order Oscillospirales; family SIG627; genus RGIG5579. The sequence continues at coordinate 4,119 of JAZOSM010000125.1, read as the reverse complement.
TGCCTTTTCATCCAACTCACGAACCACCTTTGCGGGAACGCCCACACAAAGAGATCCGTCGGGGATCACCGCCCCCTCTTTGATCAACGCGCCTGCACCGATCAGACACCCTTTTCCGATAACCGCGCCGTTCAGAACACAGGCTCCCATACCGATCATCGTTCCGTCACCGACGGTGCATCCGTGAACAATGGCGTTGTGACCGACCGTCACGTTCTTTCCGAGCACCACGGGGTGATCCTTTGCCACGTGCACGGTAGCGTTTTCCTGCACGTTGCTGTTCTCACCGATAACAATGGAGTTTTCATCTCCGCGCAAAACGGCGCCGTACCAAATATTCGCGCCCTTTTCCAAAGTTACATTACCGATTACCACTGCGTTTTCTGCCAAAAAAACATCTTCTGCCAAAACAGGCTTTTTTCCTTGAAAAGATCGTATCATTACAAATTTCTCCCTCTCAAACACATACTAAACGGTGGCGCCGAAACGCCACCGTCCTATTATCTTTCTTTGCCGGAATGGGAAGCTCCCTCGGGGGTACGTCCGTAGCCGTAGCCATAGCCGTAACGGGAAACGTATCTTCTTCCGTAAGTGCTTTTTTTCTGCTGAACCGCATTGGCAACAGCGCCGAGAATCTTTCCGCCCACAAACTCGATCTGATCGATTGCGCGGCGCACCTCTTTGCGATCGGTATACTTGGGACGAATCACCAAAACGACGCCGTCGGTTGCAGGAATCACGGAAAGCGCATCGGAAACCAAAGTGATCGGAGGTGTATCCAAAATAATAAAGTCATAATACGACTTTAAATGATTAAGCAACTTCATCATACCCTCGCTGGCAACCATTTCAGCGGGATTGGGAGAAATGGTACCTGCGCAGATCACATCCAAGCCGGGGAATACATTTCTGTGAACAATCTCATCCAGCTTATTGAATCCGCTGAGATAATTGGTAAGTCCGGGGGAATTGCTCTTTTTCAAAACACGGTGAATATGGGGGTTGCGCAGGTCAAGGTCAACAAGAAGAACCCTCTTGTTGCTTCTGGCAATGGAAAAAGCAATGTTGGCGGAGGTAGTCGTTTTTCCCTCACCGGAAACAGAACTGGTAAACGCAATGGTTTTACAGCCTGACTTTGCCAAAGAAAACATCAAGTTGGTACGGATGGTACGGTACGCTTCCTTTGCGGCATACGCACTTCCCGCTTCAGCACCGTAACTGTAGGGACGATTCTGTTTCATTTGTTTTCCCCTTTCTTATCACCCATTGAAAAATCAGGAACGCTTCCAAATACGGGAATACCGAAAAGCTCCGTGATTTCTTCAGGTGTCTTAAGGCTATTGTCCAAAAGCTCCTTGAGTACAACCAAAAAGGCTGCAAACACAAAGCCCAAAACAAAGCCGAGAATTGCAATTTTCAAAGAACCGGGGCTGGTAGGAGCCGTAGGAAGCGTCGGGTTTTCAATAACCTCCAAAGCGCCTACTTCAGAAAAGCCGTTTACCTGCTCAGGAGCCTTTTCTGCGATGGAAAGAGCCACGTTATAAGCAAGACTGGGATCGGAAAATTTGACGGTCACGAAGAAGGACGAAGTTTCTTCAACAACGGAAGAAAAGCTCAGCATCCTCGAGATTTCTCTGGGCGTCATATCAATGCCGGTATCGGCAAAAAGATCCTTCGAAACCATTTCATAAAATTCGTTTACGTTCAAAAATTCCACGTACTGAGGAGCAACCGAATTTCCCAAAAGCGGCGAATTGTCGTTACCGCTGGCATAAAACTTTACGGTGGCAACATAAGTCGGCTCTACGAAATAGCTGTTGTAAACGAATCCTCCGACACCAAAAGCAATTGCAATCACCAAGACGAATACAATCGACTTTGTGATCCACTCATAAATATCCCTCAATGAAATTTCCACTTTTTCACAAGTCCTTTCTTCAAAAAATACGTCTACGTATTATTCCAAGCCGGCAATACTGCGGTTGATCGCCTGCATTTGTTCAAACTTTTTCTTCATATCCAAGGCGAGTGCCAACTGACTTCTGCCTCTTTCCAAATTATGCTTCGGATGTGAAGTCTTGAAATAGGGGTCGCCCAAAAGATAATCCTCCAAAAAGCGTGCCGCCAATTCAAAGGTCATGGTAACGGCTCCCAATGCCAAGCTCTCCATCTCCTCGGGAGAACAAAAATCCTTACAAGCGGAAATAAAGCCTTCCGCAAAAGCACGATACAAATCCAAATTCAAAGAAACCTTGGACAAATCAGGCTCGTCTTCTACAGCGTTGTTCGCAGAGAAACGAATGGCATCACCAAAATCGTATGCACACAGACCGGGGGTTACGGTATCCAGATCGATTACGCAAACCGCCTCACCCGTTTCCTTGTGAATCAGAATATTGTTGTACTTGGTGTCGTTGTGAGTCACGCGCACGGGCAGAATTCCCGCTTCGCGGTCTGCCTCAAGTTTGGACCAAATCGCTCTGTTTTCCTCGAGGATGGCAAACTCTTTCTCCACTTCCTCTCGGCGGCCGACGGGATCCTTTTCAAAAGCGTCGAAAAAGCGCTTCATACGAACAGGGGTATTATGGAAATCGGGCAAAGTATCGATCAGCTGATCCATAGGAAGATCCGCAAGCTGCTTCTGAAACAGACCGAAAGAATGTCCCGCATTGCGCAAAACAACGGCGTCCCCTGCCTGATCGTACGTTACCGTATTGTCAATGTAACGATACGCACGCCAAAAGTTGGACTCGTCCTCAAAATAGTAGTTGGTTCCGTCTTCGCGCTTTAAAAAGCAAAGCACTCTTCCCTCGGGATCAATTCCCTGGGAAATCAGTTTCTGGCGGATATGACCGGTAACCCTATCAATATTTTCCATAATTCCGACGGGATTGCGGAATACGTAGGTATTAATTCGCTGCAATACGAAGGCATCGTTTTTTCCCTGATAACGAATACTCACCTTATGTGTAGAATTGATATGGCCGCTGTGAAACGTTTCAATCTGAAACGAATCAAAATGAACCCCGAATTTCGTTAACACCGATGCAATTTTCTTGCTGTCGTAGCTCATAAACTTGATAATCCTTTACAAACTCTGTATATCCGACTTTCTCACCCAATGACAAAAAAGCCGCAATTATACTGATTTTATCGTCCCATTATAACACCCCATCGAATAAAAAGCAAGAGTTTTTTTTACGGGTGCAAACTTTGAAAATCAGTAGAGAGAAAGAATTTTGCTGGTATGGATCAAATGCTCGTCAATTTCCTTCTTCATCTCCAAAGCGGTTTCGATATCAAAATCAACGACTCCGTCGCCCTTCATGGCAATAATTCTTCCGGAAATTCCCTGAGCGAGAAGCTGGGTTGCTTTCGCCCCCATCAAAGATGCGGCAACGCGATCGCGAACCGTGGGACTGCCGCCTCTCTGCAAATGGCCGAGAATGGTCGTATTGGTGGAAATACCCGTCTTTTGACGGATTTCTTCCGCAATTTCCATAGTTCCGCCAACGCCCTCGGCATTGATTACGATGTAATGATTTTTTCCTGCGTTGCGGCAAGAAAGAATGGGCTTAATAATGTCGTCGCCCACGTCAAATTCTTTTTCGGGAATGATACATGCCTCTGCACCGCCTGCGATTCCGCAGTTGATGGCAATATATCCCGCGTTACGTCCCATAACCTCCACGACGCTGCAACGCTCGTGGGAATACGCGGTATCCTTGATACGGTCGATGGCTTCCTTCACCGTATTCATTGCGGTATCATAACCGATGGTGTAATCACTGCAACCGATATCGTTATCAATGGTGGCGGGAATTCCGATCACGGGAACACCTGCCCGATGCAAATCTCTCGCTCCGCGGAAGGAGCCGTCACCGCCGATTACCACAATGGCATCCAAACGGAAAATTTCCGCCATCGCCTTACCTCTTTGAACACCCTCGGGCGTATTAAACACCTTGCTGCGGGCAGTTTTGAGAATGGTACCGCCGCGATTGATGATATTTGAAACGGAATGGTTATTCATTTCCGCGATACCGCCATCCAAAAGGCCCTCGTATCCACGCTGAATACCAAACACCTGAAAATCATGATACAGCCCGGAGCGCACCA